>JAZOQT010000068.1:0-11072 GCA_045656245.1 Faecousia sp. | reverse complement strand
AAAAGTGCTGTTGCAGGAAACTGCAACAGCACTTTTTCCATATAAGAAGGGAGTTTGTAAAAGTCCTCGCTTTGTTTATACATAACCAATGCAGATTGACACCTGTTCACGAATATGCTAAAATAAAATAGAGAAAATTTGGTGAAATTCAGAATCGAAGGGAGTATTATTATGCTTCTTGATATCCGTAATGACAGAATCAGCCTGACGGTGGATTCCCGGGGGGCAGAGTTTGCCCACCTGCAATCTGCCGACGGTGTGGAATACCTCTGGCAGGGGGACAGCCGCACCTGGACAGACCGGGCCCCGGTTTTGTTTCCCTTTATTGCCCGGCTTACCAACGATTCCTACCGATACATGGGTAAGACCTATCCCATGAACATTCATGGCTTTGCTGCTGCCTCGAAATTTGCCGTTGCAGAGCACACCGACACCAAGCTGGTGCTGGTTTTGACGGAAAATGAGGAAACCCTCAGGCAGTATCCCTTCCGTTTCTGTCTGGAAATCACTTATGAGCTGATTGACAGCAAGGTGGCCATTACCTACCGGGTGGAAAACCGGGACGACAAGGTGATGCCCTTTGGCATTGGCGGCCACCCCGGTTTCCGCGTACCCCTTGTCCGCGATGAGGAATTTACCGACTATCAGTTGGAATTTTCCGTGGCCTGCAACCCAGACCGTGTAGGCTTTACACCGGCTCTGTTCTTGGGCGGCGCCGATACGCCGTATCCCTTTGAGGACGGCAAGCGCTTGAGATTGAATCACGCTCTGTTTGACGAGGACGCCATCATTTTGAAGAACATGGCTCGAGAAATCACCCTGCGCTCCCAGGTTTCCGGCAGAGGTGTCCGGGTTTCCTATCCGGATTTTCCCTATCTGGGTATTTGGCATTGGCCCAATTCCCAGGCGGAGTATGTGTGCATTGAGCCGTGGCTGGGTTTGCCCTCACGACAGGACATTGTGGAGGAGCTGACCTGTAAGAGCGACATGGTTCAGCTTCCCCCGGGAGATAGCTTCCAAACAACCTGGAATATTACACTGTTTTAAGAGGTGCTACTATGAAAAAAGGTATTTGCTGCGCGGGAAACATGATTGTGGATATTACCTATCCCATTGAAACCTGGCCCAACCAAAACGAGCTTACCCACATTACCGAGGGTATCCAAAGCTCTACCGGCGGCAGTGTGTGCAACACCATCACTGACCTGGCCCGTTTGGACAATCAGCTGCACTTGGTGGCTTCGGGCTTTGCCGGCCACGATGCAGAAGGGGATTTCATTCTTCAGGAAATGAAGAAGTATCCCAATATCAATCTGGATATGGTCAAGCGGGACGGCAGAACCTCCTTTACCGCCGTTATGAGCAATAACCAGACCAAGGAACGTACCTTCTTCCAGCACGCAGGCTCCAACGCCTACTACGGTGAGGAGCATATTGACTGGGACAAGCTGGATGTGGATATTTTCCACATTGGCTACATACTCCTGCTGCCGCATTTGGACGAGCCGGACGGGGAATACGGCACAAGAATGGCGCGACTTCTCCACCGGGCGCAGAAAATGGGACTGAAAACCTCCATCGACGTGGTTTCCGAGTCCGGCGACCGCTTCCCTCGGCTGGTAAAGCCTGCGCTGAAATATTGTAACTACTGTGTGATTAACGAGCTGGAGGCCCAGCAGACCACCGGTGTGCGCCTGCGGGATGCAGACGGTACACTGCATATTGAGAATATGCAAGAGGCCCTTTCCAGGCTGAAGGAGCTGGGTGTGGCAGACTGGGCGGTTATCCATTGCCCGGAGGTTGGCTGCGGCATTGACGAAACGGGTAAATACTGGCAGGTTCCCAGTCTGAAGCTGCCCAGTGGCTATATTAAGGGCACTGTGGGGGCAGGAGACGCTTTCTGCGCCGGTATTCTCTACGGGGCATACCGGGAGATGTCCATGGAGAACGCCCTGAAGCTGGGCGCCTGTAGCGCTGCTGCTTCCTTGAGCGAGGTGAACGCTTCCGATGGCGTGAAGAGCTACGAGGAAGTTATGAAGCTTTATGATTTATACGGTTGATAGAGGGAGATATTATGAAGGCGGTTATGTATGGCGGCGGTAACATTGGCCGCGGTTTTGTGGGGGCTCTGTTGAGCCAGTCCGGTTATGAGGTTACCTTTATCGATGTGGCAGAGCCTGTTGTAAAGGAATTGCAGGAGAAGAGGACGTATCCTGTGCGCTATGTGTCCAGCGCAGGGCACGAGGATGTGTGGATTGAGAATGTTACGGCGGTGAACGGCAACGATTCCCAGGCAGCTACCGACGCCATCGCCCAGTGCGACATTGTGGCTACGGCGGTGGGCGCACGGATTCTCAAATTCATCATTCCCAATATCGTTGGCGGTCTGCGCAAGCGCTGGAAGGCCAAGGCAGGCCCGCTGAACATCATTATTTGCGAGAATTTGATGGACGCCAATAAGGTGCTGGAGCAGATGCTCAAGGAGCAGCTGACGGAGGAGGAAATCAAGCTGTTTGACGAAACGGTGGGCTTGGTAGAGGCTTCCATCGGTCGCATGGTGCCGGTTCAGACCGATGCCATGAAGGATGGCGAGCCTTTGCGGGTTTGCGTGGAGAAATACGGATTTTTGCCCACAGACAAGGCGGCCTTTAAGGGCGGTGTACCGGAAATTAAGAACATGGTGCCTTTTGCGCCCTTTGATTTCTATCTGAAGCGGAAACTGTATGTGCATAACATGGGCCATGCCACCTGCGCATACCTGGGCGATTTGCTTGGCCTTGAGTACATTTACCAGTCTGTTGACGTGGCAGATGTTCGGGTGCTGGTGGAAAATGCCATGCTGGAAAGCGCCATTGCCCTTTCCAAGAAATACGGCGTTGCCATGGCGGATATTGTTCTGCATATTACGGATTTGCTTCACCGCTTTACCAATGCGGCATTGCTGGATACCTGCGCCCGTGTGGGTGGTGATCCCGGACGGAAGCTGTCCGCCGACGACCGGCTTATTGGCTCGTCTACCCTGGCTCTGGAGCAGGGAGTTACCCCCGTGTATATTGCTCTGGGCGCTGCCGCAGGGCTTCACCGCTATATCAAGGAGCAGGATGCCATGGATCAGGGCATGGACAGCGCAGAAAAGGTTCTGGCTGATGTTTCCTGTCTGGATACCAAGGGCACACTTGCCAAGCTGATACTGGACTTCTACGGCCAGATTCTCTCCGGCGCAACCATTCCCCAGCTGCGGCGGATTGCCGACGAGAAGAAGGCGCAGAGCCTGAAAGACATTATCTGAATCAAATTGCCCCCTCTTGCAGGGGGCAATTGTGCTTTGCAATAAGAAAACAGTTGCGAAATACCCCGTATTGGAGTAATATAAGACCCATGGAGGCGATTAACATGAACACAGAGAAAATTATGCAATTTTTCTATGATACGGCCTATGTCCGCATGGGCGGCAGCGAGGAAGAGCTTCGCGCGGCCAGGTACATTCAGAATCGGTGCACCGAGTTGGGCCTGGAGGCGGAAATTCAGGCTTTCCCTGTGGATATGGCCAAGATTCACCAGGCTGTATTTTATGCCGACGGCGTGGAAATTCCCTGCAAGGGGTATCTGTGCGCCGGAAACGGGGAAGTGGAAGCGCCTTTTTATTATCTGCGTGGTACAGATGCTTTCAGCCTGTCCCAGTGCCAGGGCAAAATCGTGTTGGTGGACGGCTATCTGGGCTACTGGCTGTATCGGGATTTGCTGGACAATGGGGCGGTTGGCTTCGTTACCTATGACGGCAACGCCAATTACACTGACTGGGATATCGACCAGCGGGAATTGCGCAGCTACGTCAGCAAGGGGGATAAAATTCCCGGTGTGAACATCAATGCCAAATCAGCGATTGAACTGATTCGCAAGGGTGTTACCACGGCGAAAATTGTATTGAAGCAGGAGGAGTATCAGGGTAATTCCCACAATGTGCTTTTGGATTTGCCCGGTGAAATCCCCCAGTATATTGTACTTACTGCCCATTATGATTCCACATCTCTTTCCCAGGGCGCTTACGACAATATGTCCGGGGCGGTGGGTATCTTTGGCGTGGCGGAGTACTTTGCCAAGCACCCCCATCGTTACGGCTTGCGTTTTCTGTGGTGCGGTAGCGAGGAGCGGGGGCTTCTGGGCTCCAAGGCCTACTGTCAGCAGGAAGAAAACCTGAAGGACGTGGTACTGAACATCAATCTGGATATGATTGGCTGTATCATGGGCAAGTTTATTGCCTGCTGTACCTCCGAAGAAGCGCTGGTAAGCTATATTCGCTACATGGACAGCGAGCTGGGCTTTGGTGTTAAGGCCTATCAGGATGTGTATTCCAGCGACTCCACACCCTTTGCCGACAAAGGAATCCCGGCGGTATCCTTTGCGCGGATTGCACCGCCCAACACGGCAACGATTCACAATAGCTATGATACTGCTTCTATTATGCGTGGGGAGCAAATGGAAGCAGATATTGGCTTTATCACAGCCTTTACCGAGCGCATGGCCAATGCAAAGCGCTGTCCCGTAGCCAAAGAGATGCCCGACAATATGAAAGAAAAGCTGGATATCTATTTGACCCGGAAGCGGAATAAGAAATAATAAAAGAAGCGCCGAACCTTAAAAGGTTCGGCGCTTTGGTTATTCGTTGGTTTGTTCCGGGGATTCTTGCGATGCAATTTTCTCCAAATACTCCGCAGCATCGTCGGGGACGTCGTCCAGATTTTCCCCTCCGATGTCCACCACCTTGGGCGGGCGCTTGGACAGGATGTCGTAGATTACAGGAATGACAATCAGCGTCATCAGCGTGCCGTAAATCAGACCGCCGATGATGACCACAGCCATACCACCGCCCAACTGGCCTGCCATGTCATCGCTGAACACCATCTGGAACATGGCTAGAATGGTGGTCAGCGCCGTCATGAGAATGGGGCGCATACGGGTTATGCCTGCGGCAATCAGCGCATTTCGCCGGTCAAGCCCACCGATGCGAAGCTGATTGACATAGTCTACGAACACAATGCCATTGTTAACGATGGTTCCCATGAGCACCGCAAAGCCCATCAGGGACAGCAGGCTCAGCTGGTGTCCCGCAATCAACAGTCCCAGCATGCCGCCGGTAAAGGCCAGAGGCACAGTGAACAGCACGATAAAAGGACTGAGCAAACTCTGGAACTGGGCAACCATTACCAGGTAAATCAGCAAGCAGCCCAGAGCAAGCAGCAATGCCATTTGGCTTACCATTTCATTGACAGTGGAGCTTTCGCCTTCCAGAGAAACGCTGTAGCCATAGGGGACAAGCTCGCCGCTGGTGTAGCCCTTCAGCTTTTCGGACAGGGTTCTGGACAGCAAAGTAGCATTGTAGCCGGCCTTGATATCGGCAGAAACGGTTACATACCGGCTCTGATTCTCTCTGTCAATAGAGGTCATGGAGAAGATTTCTTCCACTGTGGCAAACTCCGACAGCTTACAAGGCACGCTGACGCTGTTACCCTTATCGTCCATGGAGGTGCCGGTCAGCTCCAGCTCCAACAGATTTTCCACAGTAAGAGGAGCGGTATTGTTCTCCACGGTAATGTCCATAGCAATGCCGTCAACGGTTACTGTGGTGGAGGTGGCGGAGGTTGTGAGCTTTTCAGAAATGGTCATAAAAACCTGAGCAACGGTTAGACCCTTTGCCATGGCCTTGTCTTTGTCAATCACAAGATGCAAAGCAGGCGCGCCTTGGGCAGCGCTGGCACCAATGTCCGTGTAGCCCTCCACAGTGGAGACAATGTCTACAATCTCCTTGGAGATTTCCAGCATGGTATCGGAGTCCTCGCCGAAAATCTTAATGGAAAGTCCACTGCCTAGGGCAGCGGTCATTTCGTCCATGCCGCTGGCGGTGGCTTCCACCTCCGCTGCGTGTTCTTTGCAGGCATCGTTGATTTGATCCACAATGGCGCTGACCTTACTGGAGGGGGTATCATCTTCCAGCACAACAAAGCAGGTATAGCTTCCGTAGCCGCCGCCACCCATAGACAGGCCACCCATCATGCCCATAGCGGAGGACCCGTCCATTACGCCTACTTCCCGAACGCCGTCCACTTGCAAAATGGTGCTGACAATGCCGTCTGCCATTTCATAGGATTCTTCTCTGGACAGCTCGTCGGGTGTGGAAATGGTAACCTGCACCGAATCCGCATTCATTTCCGGCAACAGCACAATGCCGGTATTAAGAACGATTACCACACACAGTGCCAAAAGCCCGACGGAAACGCCGATGGGCGCGGCCTTGTGGTCCAGGCACCAGTTGAGGAACTTGCCATAGACGGTGTGGATTTTGTCAAACCAAGGGTGGCTTTTTTGCGCGTTGTTGCGCAGCAGGGTGGAGGCAGATGCAGGCACCACCGTCAGCGCCACAATCAGGGAAGCAATCAGGCAGTAGCCGATGCAAAGCCCCAGAGGCAGCAGAAGTTCTTTTACCAGACCTTCTGTAAATACAAGGGGCAGGAATACGCAAATGGTCGTCAAGGTGGAGGAGATGATGGCGCCGGCTACCTGCTTTGTGCCCTGCACCGCAGCCCTGGGCGCGGATACGCCACGACTGCGCAGACGGTAAATGTTTTCAATAACCACGATGGAATTATCCACCAGCATACCGATACCCAGGGCAAGACCGGACAGTGTCATCATGTTCAGTGTCAGTCCGGTGAAGTACATCAGTACCAGCGCAAACAAAACGGATAGGGGAATGCTCACAGCCACCACCAGGGTGGGTTTTACATCCTTCAAAAACAGCGCCAGAATGATGATGGCGAGGATGCCGCCCAAAACCATGCTGGAAAGCACCGTGTCCACAATCAGGTCGATGTAGTTGCCCTGGTTCATCAAGGTTACCACATGTGTGCCGGAATATTTGTTTTCCAGCTCATCAAAGGCCGCCAGGCAGTTTTTGCCCATCTCGTTGGTGCCGACAGTGCTGCTTTTGTAAATGCTTAAAATCACCGCCTGCTGGCCGTTGAGCCGCGTGTAGCTGTCCATGGCGTTGTCCAGCACGGTTACTGTTGCCACGTCGGACAGACGGACGTCGCCGATGCCCTCCATGCTGGCAAGCAGGGAACCGGAGATGTCCTCCACGGAATCATATTCCTCGCCCACCTTTAATAACCAGCTCTGGTCGTTGGCATCGTCAATGTAGCCGGCAGGCATGGAAAAGTTTTGTGCGTAAATCAGCTGGGATAATGTGGAAACATTCAAAAGCTTACCCAAGTTGGCGTTGGCAAGGGCCTGCTCCCGGGCGGTTTCATACTGGGTTTTTGCGGTAACCAGCTGGGCCTCTGCAGAGGTCAGCTGACTGCTTGCGGTGGCAAATCCCACAGCGGCCTCCAGCTGCGCCTGTGTCATACCAGCGTAGGCGTCTTTAATGCCGGATAGCATCTGGGGAACAGAGTCCAGGAGGGAAGAAAGACCCTGCAGGGCGCTTTCCACATTGTTCAGCTCCTGCCGCAGTTGGGCGAGCTTCTCCGGCGTGAGGGTATTCTCTGTCTGACGTAGGATATCGGAAAGGTTTTCCGCAATTACCTGCAGGCTGCCGGTAATGGAAATCAAATCTTCCAGACTCAAATTATCGTCTTCCAGACGCTGGGAGATATTTTCGAGATTTTCGATGATTGTGTCCAACGCGGTGCCCATCTCACTGTCGCCCATGGAGTCTTTCATGGACTGCACTGCCTTCAGCAGGGCATCTACTTTTTCTTTCAATTGTTCCGCCGTTGCGTTAACCGTAGTGTCTATCTGGCCGAAAATGGTGTCTGCCATGGTCTGGCCGAAGCTTGCCTGGGCTTTGTTCAGTTCCTCCTTGCCCTTGGCAACTTCTGCTTCGGCCTTGTCTAGCTCCTTCATCGCCTGGGCCAGCTTGTCGTTGACCGTGGCAAGGATTCTGTCATTGAGCTTGTCGATTTTATCCTTGTCCAGCTGGACGTGAATACTCTGCTCCACAAGACCGATGCCGGAGATGCTGGCAACGCCGTTTTGCCGTTCCAGATAGGGCTGTACCGTGTTCTCTATAAAGGAGGACAGCTGGTAAATATCATAGTTGTCCCGACTGACGGACACGTACATACTTGCCACCATGTCCATGCTTAACTCAATAATGGAAGGTGTTCCGCATAACTCAGGCAGGGAAGCGGTAACAGTCTGCAAAGCGCTGGTTACCTTTACCATGACGGCGTCCATATCCGTGCCGTCGGCAAATTCCAACTGCACCATGCCGTAGTTCTCGGCGGATGTGGAAAATACGTTTTCTACGCCTGTTATGGTGCCCAGGGCGCTTTCCATCGGGCGTACCACATCCTCTTCCACCCGTTCCGGACTGGCGCCGGGGTAGGGGGTAACCACCATCAGGTAGGAAAGGCTGATATCCGGAAGCAGGTCCATAGTCATCCGGGTAACGGATACCACGCCCAAAACCAGAACGGCAATGACCGCAACCAATATGGTAAATGGCTTTTTAACGCTTAATTTTTCCATAAAAATCCCATCGTTCCTTTATACACAATTTTCCTGCATACATTATAAAGAAAAATATGGCAGAAAGTATAAATAATTCGTGAATTTCCAGGGAGAAAACAACAAAAATTTCCCCCCTTTGGAAAGTATGTTGCTATCTTTCCACATTTGTGGTATGCTTACACAGAAGATGTGGCAAAGAGGTGAAATTTATGGGTGATTTGCAGATAACCTTAAGCGGCAATGCTGGGGTGTCCGTCGAGACGGAGAATACGCGCATCTGGGTGGACGCGATGTATGGCGATGCAGAGCCTTCCTTTTCGCCCATGACCGATGCTCTGGCAGAGCAGGTGATGGATAGTCCTCACTTTCAAAAGCCGGATATGATTTGCTACACCCACAGCCACAGCGACCATTACAGCCGGGAAAGACTTTCTTCAGCGTATGCGCGGTGGGGTGAGATTCCCACACTGCTCCCGTGGGAGGGTAGTCTTGCCTATCAAGGGCAGGGAATTGCCGTAGAATTTCTGCCACTGCCCCACGAGGGCGCACAGTATGCGCATGTAGCCCATTTCGGCGTGTATCTGACTGTGGGGGATTGGCATATCCTACTCCCCGGGGACTGCCGCGTGGCGGCACAGGAGCTTGCCCTGGCAATACAGGGTCGGGAAATTGACGTGGTGGTATTGGATTTTCCCTGGATTACATTGGGGAAGGGCAAGGCGTTTATCAAGAAGTATTTTTCCCATACGCAGATACTTGGCTATCATCTGCCCTTTGTCCAGGACGACTGTAACGGCTATCGCATTGCCGCAGAAAAAGCAGTGGCGACGCTAAACATGGATATCAGGCTGCTATATAACCCCCTGCAAACCGAGGTAATTAAAAAGAGGTAGGCAAAGCCTACCTCTTACTTGTTTAATATGGCGCTAATCAGTTCTTCTTTGGTAATGCCGCCTAAATATTCAGCAAGGGAAATGGATGCAAGGCGACCGGCCAGCGCCTGTTCCTCGTAGGGACAGCCAATAAGGGCGGCTTCCAGGGGGGCAATGTCCGTTATGGCAAGAAAGTCTCCCAAAATCCGCAGCTGCGTAATGTAGCCCTGGGTTGCGGTTAGATGGATCTCCAACAAGCCGGCAGCAAAGCGCTTGCGGCAGCAGGTGTCGAATTTGGGGGATTTTCCAAAATTCCATTCCCAGGTGTCGTATTTTTCCTGCTTCAGCGCCAATATTTCCTGCAATTCCTGCTGAGAAAGGGGGGCTTCCTCCAGCCCGTCCCGGGACAGCTCGGTTTTTAGGTATGACCAAAATTCGGGCAAGGTCATATCCTGGGATAGGGCAGGGCGGATATTCCCCACACGGCTGCGCACGGACTGGACACCCTTGAATTGGAACTTTGTGGGGTCTGGGTTCAATGCTCCTGCGATTTTATCCGAGGAGGAATCAAACAGCAGTGTTCCGTGGTGCAGAATGCGACCTTTCAGAAGCTGCTGGGCTGTTCCGGATACCTTTTTGCCGGAAACCAGAATATCGTTGCGCCCGGAGGCCTGGGCATCAAGTCCCAGCTTGCGTAATGCCCGAACAACAGGGTCAGTAAACCGGGCGGCAGAGCCTTCCTCCGATGCGTCGGTGATAAAGGAGTAGTTGAGATTCCCTAGGTCGTGATATACTGCGCCACCGCCGGTGTTTCTGCGGACGACGGAAATGCTGTGCTCATCCACAAAGCTACGGTTGATTTCCGCCTCGGCATTTTGGTTCCTGCCGATGATAACGCTGTTGTCGTTTTGCCAGAGGAGCAGATAGTCTCCGCTGGTTCGGTTTTTCAGCACATATTCTTCCAGAGCCAGATTGTACCGGGGATCTATGCTTCCGGTTTCCAGATAGTACATGGCGGGGCGCTCCTTTCCTGCTTTTTTATGTCCATTATTCTAGCAAAATAGGGGCATAAAGTCAATGGAAGATGGTGGTGGATTTTTCGTATAAATCACTTGACAGAATTGCCCCGGGGTGATACAATACTTTCCGGTATCGTGTTCGATTCCGTATGCTTATGGGCCCTTAGCTCAGTTGGTCAGAGCCTCCGGCTCATAACCGGATAGTCCCGGGTTCGAATCCCTGAGGGCCCACCACACAAATTAAGGCCCAGCCTTTTATATATAGGGGTATAGCTCAATTGGTAGAGCGGCGGTCTCCAAAACCGTAGGCTCTGGGTTCAAGTCCTAGTGCCCCTGCCAAGAAACAGTCAGTAAATCTTACGATTACTGACTGTTTTCTTTTGTTTTCCGAACTTTTTGAGTAAATTTGTTTTGAAAACGGAAACTCAATAAAGGTTTTTCCCTTATTTTTCCCTTATAGACCGTTTTCAGAGTTTAATTGCTCGTAAAACTTTTGCATCCGATTTGCGCTATCCTGGCGCATCTTTTGGGTCACGTGTCCGTACACATCCAAGGTGAATTGTGCGGTTGCGTGGCCTAAATTTGCCTGCACGGTTTTGATGTCATCACCGGCATACAGCGAGGAAACAGCGAAGCTGTGGCGCAGATCGTGGAAACGGGCATCATCAGAAAT
>JAZOQT010000067.1:0-82026 GCA_045656245.1 Faecousia sp. | reverse complement strand
AAACTTTTTTACAAAATACTTGCATTGCAAAAACAATTAGAGTATACTGTTATCGACAAAAGCTACGGACATAATTTAAGGAGTATTCTATGGAATTGTTTGATTTGATTGTCATCGGCGGCGGTCCCGGCGGCTACCTAGCCGCAGAACGTGCCGCTCACGCCGGACTGAAGACCCTGCTGTTTGAAAAACGGTCTTTGGGCGGTGTTTGCCTGAATGAAGGCTGCATCCCCTCCAAGGCGCTGCTGAATTCTGCCAAAACCTATCAGCACGCCCTCCATGCCGCCGACTATGGCGTACACTGCCCGGATGTGAAAATCTCCCAGCAAGAGGTTGTCGCCAGAAAAGGCCGGGTTGTCCGCACTCTGGTATCCGGTGTTCGCAGCAAGCTGAAGGCCGCCGGCGTTACCGTGGTTATGGAAGAGGCGCACATCGAGGGCAGGGCAGACCAGGGCTTTACTGTCAGCGCTGCCGGGAAAACCTATACCGGAAAGCAGCTGATCGTTGCCACAGGCTCCTCCAATGTTGTGCCTCCCCTGCCGGGTCTTAAGGAGAATCTGGGCGGCTTTGTGCTGACCAACCGTGAGATTCTGGACCTGCCGGAAATCCCCAAGGAATTGGTGGTCATCGGCGGCGGTGTCATCGGTCTGGAAATGGCCTGCTACTTCGGCGCTGTGGGCGCGCATGTTACCGTGGTGGAAATGCTGGATCACATCGCCGGCGCTACCGATCGGGAAATCAGCTCCATGCTGCAAAAGGAGCTGGAGAAGTCCGGCATTACCTTCCTGCTGGGCCACAAGGTAACCGGCGTCGAGCCGGGAAAGGTTTTTGTGGAAGACCCTGCCGGCAACAAAAAGACCGTCCCTGCGGACAAGGTGCTTCTGTCCATCGGACGCCGGGCTAACTGTGCGGATTTGGGGCTGGAAAACATCGGCGTGTCCTTTGACCGCGGTATCATCACCGACACCATGGGCCGCACCAACATCCCGGGGGTTTACGCCATTGGCGATGTAAACGGCCACCATATGCTTGCCCACACTGCCTATCGGGAGGCAGAGGTTACCGTCAATGTCATCACCGGAAAGAAAGACGCCATGCGGTATCAGGCCAACCCCTCTGTAATCTACACCCAGCCGGAAATTGCCGGCGTTGGCAAAACCGAGGACGAATGCAAGGAAAAGGGCATTGACTACGAGGTGCAAAAGCTGTCCATGCGGTACTCCGGCCGCTTTGTGGCGGAAAACGAGGGCGCAGATGGGCTTTGCAAAATCATCATCGACAAAAAGCGGAGAAACATCCTGGGCATACATCTAATCGGCAGCTACTCCGGTGAAATCATCTGGGGCGCAGCCCAAATGATTGAATTGCAGATGCGTGTGCAGGACGCCCGGCAAATCATCTTCCCCCACCCCACTGTCAGTGAAATCATTCGGGAAGTACTGTGGGAATTCCCCGACTGACCGTAAACACACATGAAATAATCCCGGTTCGCCTTGCGGCGAACCGGGATTTCTTGTTATTTCAGCAGGTCCTCCAAGACCCCCAGGTCCCACGCCAGATGGGACAGCACGTATTTGTTGCGAATGTCCTTGGTGGCTTTGAAAATCACAGGGAACAGTTCATCGGCTGTTCCGATTTCCCCCAGGGTTTTGGGAATCCCCACGGCATCCAAAAGCTGCTCCAATTCTGCAGCAGAGGGCAGCTCCTCTTCCATGATTTGCAAAATCTCCCGCCAATGCGTCAGGAGAATTTCCAGCCGCGCCCTGTGCTTTGCAAGGTCGTATTTTCCCTCTTTTGCTTCCAGGGCAATCATGCTGTCCGCGCCGCTTCCCAAAAGGGCTTTCAGCTCCTTCGACCAGGCATCATAAGAAAAACTTCCGGTATAGGCCAGGGCTTTTTCCCTATCGGGGGTAAGGGCTTTCAGCTTTTCGTACAGCTTTACCACCTGAAAAGTGCCCACAGCGCACTGGATCCCGTGAAAATCCTCCGGCGTTCCCAGCGCGGCGGCGCGCATATCCACCACATGGGACACATAATGCTCCGCTCCGGAAGCAGGACGGGACAGCCCCGCATAATTCATGGCAATGCCGCTGATGGTCAGCCCCTCAAACACCGCCTGCACCGCCTGTTCCTCCCCGTTGAGAAGTCCCTGGGCGTGGGAAACACACCGGTTCAACGCGCTGCGCACCAAATCCGCAATCTCGGGGCAGTAGTATTCCCCCGTTACCACATGGGAAATCCGCCACTCGCAAAGGGCGACATACTTTGCAAGCATATCCCCCAGGCCGGATTTTCGCATTTTCAGCGGCGCTTTCCGCAAAATGTCCGTGTCCCCCACAACCACGTCTGCGCTGCGGCTGGGAAGAGAAACCTTCAGACCGCTGCGTGTCATGGAGGAGGTTGCGGAGGCATAGCCGTCCATAGACGGGGCGGTGGCCACCAGCAGATAGGGTTTTTCCGTCAGATTGCTGATGATTTTTCCAATGTCATTGAGTACGCCGGAGCCCACGGCAATGATACCGTCGCAGCTGCTGTCATAGTGCATTGCCGCGCTGCCCACGCTGTGTTCATCGGGAACAACGGTGTCCTGAAGATAGCAATAGGATACCGCTTCAAAGCCGCTGCTTTGCAACAGCTCCAGCACCCGCTCCCCTGCAGCGCGGCGGGTATTTCCGTCCATCAGTACATAGGGTCTGGTGATATGCAAGGCCTGCAAAAGCCGGGGCAACTCGGTCAGCACGCCCTTACCGCTGACAATCTGTCCGTCAAAGCAGTGCCGCTTTCCGCAGGCACACAGCTTTCCGTTCATAGTAAGCATTTTTTCCATAGCCATACCTCCATTCCGGTGCTATTGTAGCACATATACAGGAAAAATACCACAAAAAAATGCTCCTCTTGCGAGGAGCATTTTCCGTATTTTAAGAAACACCCAGCACCACAGAGCAAATCATGAACAGCACCATGGTCATCAGGGTCATGGCAGACAGCGCCGAGGAAATCTGCACCCGTTCTCCCGGCTCATCGGCGAACACGGGAATCACATAGGGCGGCGGCAAAATGCACATCAGCAAAATTGCTCCCTCAAACATGATATTGTTCAGCAGGGTGCGGTTAATCAGCGCCAGCACAACCACCACCAGCGTCATGACGAAAAGCCGCATTACCAGCAAGCCGGCAGTCCGCTTCCAGGGAATTTCCTTCAGCACCAAATCGTAGCCCACCGTCAGTAGAATAATCATGGCGGTAGGCGCAGAAACGAAATCGGTAACCCCGTTCAAAATACCGCTGACACCGGCCTTCTCCATAACACCGTACAGTCCCGTGGCGCCAATCAGCACGCCGATGAACACCGCCCACAAAATAGGCGTGGTAATCAGGTCCTTGCCGATGGCTTTCCAATCGGTTTTGCCCATGAGCAAAATCTTGTAAATGGTGAACACAAACAAGGTATGTCCAATGTCGATGACGGCAAGACTGGAAATGCTCTCATCCCGGAACAGCAAAGCAAACAACGCATAGCCCAGCATGCCCGCCTCGAAACCGGAGGCCAAAAACGGCGCCAAACGGCTGTTCATGCCCAGCAGCTTCACTATCAAAAATCCCAGCCCCAAAGCCAGGGTACACACCACATACACCACCACAGGCACAGCAATGGTGGAGGCGCTGTACTGGGCAGTGGCAAAGGCGTTGATCAGCACCGCAGGCAGGGTTAAATTCACCACTACCTTTTTCAGGGTGTCCACCCCGTCCCGGGTAAGGAAGCCGGTTCTGCGGCAAAACACACCCAGCGCCAGCGCGATAAATACCGGAAGCGCCGTTTCCAGAACGGCAATCAGTTTATCCACGGCTTACTTGATAACACCCTTCTGCAGGATAATATTGGCATAGATTGCGGTTTCTCCGGTTTGGAGGATACAGTAGCAGTCCTTTGCTTCGTCGTAGAACTCAAAGCGGTCAATGTTGCCGACGCAAGCAGCGCCACGGTCATCATACTTGGCAATGATGGCCTTGTATTCGTCCCATACCGGGATGACCAAATCCTTGTCGCAATCCATCTTTTCCATAAGGATTGCAGGCTTTTCTACATAAGTATCCAGGGGAAATACCTGCAAAATGGCGTCCAGAATTTCGGGGACACCGTGGCCGTCAGCCCGGAGGAAGATGGCATTTTTGGCCTTGGCCATTGCAGCGCCGGGGAAATTGCCGTCGCCGATGCAGATGCGGTCAGAGTGGCCCATTTCTGCCAGAACCTTCAGCAGCTCCGGGGACAGAATGGGGGGAATGTTTTTCAGCATAGGAATTACCTCCAAAATCTGTTTTTAGGGAAGGTGGCGGTCTTGCGACCGCCACCTTTCAAAGTCAATTACTTATACAGAGGGCCGTAGGTGGCGCAGGCGCGGTAGTCCTGGCCTTCCTTGTCCATGCCGAAGGCATTCCAGCAGGCAGGACGGTAAACATCGTCCTCGGGAACGTTGTGCATACATACGGGAATCCGCAGCATGGAGCACATGGTGATCAGGTCAGCACCGATGTGGCCGTAGGAGATAGCGCCGTGGTTGGCGCCCCAGTTCATCATGACCTCGTAAGCAGTCTTGAAGGGAGAACCTTCCTTGCCGTCGCAGCGAGGTGCAAACCAGGTGCAGGGCCAAGTGGGGTTGGTGCGCTCCATCAGCGTGTCGGAGACCTGGTCGGGCAGGTTCACGGTCCAGCCCTCGGCAATCTGCAGCACGGGGCCCAGGCCCTTGACCAGGTTCAGACGAATCATAGTACAGGGCATTTCTGCCTTGGTGGTGTAGTGGCTGGAGAAACCGCCGCCGCGGAAGTTGTCCTGACCGGCCTCACACCATACAGTGGCCTCGGTCATCTTCTTGATATCCTCGTCGGTAACCTCCCACCACTTCTTCATGGTGGGCTGGCCATTCTCGTCGGTGCAGACGCCGGAAGCATCCAGACAGGCAGCGCCGGAGTTCAGCAGGTGAATAATACCGTTACTTTCTGCAGCCTTGCCCTCCAGCTTGTAGCCGGTAACACGCTCGGTGGCCTCGCCGGACCAATAAGTACGTACGTCGGCAAAAATCTGGGCGCGGTGGGTCAGCAGACGCATCATCAGCATGCCCATGCCGTTGAGAATATCGTTCTCGGTAGCCAGGGTGTAGGGCTCACGGGCGCCTTCATAGTCAAAGGTGGAGGAAAGCAGGGCTTCGGGGTAATCGCAGTTGGGCCAATGGTCGGTCCACTGACGCTGACCCTGGAAGCCGCCGGCGATGGCGTTGTGGCCAACCTTTTCTTCTTCGAACTTATCGGAGAGATTGGGATTGCCGGTCATCAGGTCCTTGATAATGCAGTACATCTTAACAGTGAACTCCCACTGCTTTTCCTTCTCTTCGGGAGTGAACTTGATGCGAACCTTTTCGCCCAGGAATTCAACCTCCTCGGGGTTATCGTCCCGGCCTTCCTTGCAGTGCTCCTTGGTCCATGCCAGGGCCTTTTGGAAGGCTTCCTCGTCGTAGATGCCCTCTTCCATGCGGCGCAGGATTTCAACCTCGTCCACGGACTCAACACGCATACCGAAGTATTCTTCCATCATGCTCTGGTCCATAATAGAACCGGCAATACCCATGCACTGGGAGCCAATCTGCAGGTAGCTCTTGCCACGCATGGTAGCCACAGCAACAGCAGCGCGGCCGAACCGCAGCAGCTTTTCCTTCACATCTTCGGGAATCTGGGTAACCTGATCCCGGTCCTGCACCTCGTGGCCGTAGATACCAAAAGCAGGCAGACCCTTCTGTGCATGGCCGGCCAAAACCGCTGCCAGATACACAGCGCCGGGACGCTCGGTGCCGTTGAAGCCCCAAACGCCCTTGATGGTGTGCGGATCCATATCCATGGTCTCGCTGCCGTAGCACCAGCAGGGAGTAACGGACAGCGTTACGGACACGCCTTCCTTCTTAAACTTGTCCGCGCAGGCAGCCGCCTCGGGTACACGTCCGATGCAGGTATCTGCCATAACAACCTTAACAGGCTCGCCGTTGGAGTAGAACAGATTCTCCTCAAACAGCTTCTTTGCAGCCTCTGCCATTGCCCATACCAGGGGCTCCAGGGACTCACGCATCATCTGGGGGCCACGGCGGCCGTCAACGATGGGACGAATGCCGATTACGGGATAATCGCCCACATATCTATTTTTTGCCATAAATATTTCCTCCTCAATCTCCGCAATTTCTGCGGTTTCATTACATTATTATATATAAAAGCGTTCTTACGCCTTTACACACTCTTTTTTGCCGCCAGGCTGCATTCCAGTCGGGTAATCCGGGACGGTCCGGTATACCCCTCCAGTCGCTCAATGAGATAATTTGCGGCGGTCTGGGCAATTTCCTGCTCCGGCTGATGCACCACCGGCAGCGGCGGGTGCATCATGGAGCAAACTTCCACACAGTCGAAGCCGAAAATGTCCAGCTCCTGGGGAATTTGCACTCCCTGCTCCCGGGCAGCGGTAATCAAGCCCATGGTAATATCGTAATTGGTGGTGAAAACTGCCGTAGGCCGGTCCTCCTGCTCCATCAAAGCAGAGAAGCCCCGGTAGCCGGTGGCAAAATTGTTTTCATCACTGATAACCAGGGCATCGTCGTACAGAATACCGTAGTCGCTTAAGGCCCGCAGATAACCCACCTGCCGCTCCTTGGCAGTGAACACGGATTTCGGACCGGTTATCAGGGCCACCCGCCGATGACCTCTGCCCAGCAGCTGATTCACCGCCTCGTACACCGCGTCGGTATTGTTTACCAGCACCGCATCCCCGTCCACACCTTGAATCATCCGGTCCACCTGGACCATGGGAATGCTGAAATTTGCCGTCAGCTCATAAAATTCCTCAGCGGTCAAATCCTCCGGAATGTATACAAGTCCCTCAATGCCGTTGGTAATGAGAAAGCTCAAATTCTCCCGTTCCAGACCGTGGTCGGAGCCGTAACAGGAAATCAGCGTGTGAAAGCCCTGCTCCCGCAGGCATTTGTCCAGCACGGTAAGCACCGCTCCGTAGAAGGGCGCGGCCATATCCGGAAGCAGTATACCAATGGAACGGCTGCGCTGCATTTTCAGGCTGCGGGCAAAGGGATTCGCCCGAAAATCCAGCTGGGCGATGGCAGAACGAATCGGCTCCACATTCTCCATGCGAACATGGCCGCCGTTTATGTACTTGGATACCGTGGAGACGGAAACCCCCGCCAGTCGAGCCACATCCTTAATCGTCGCCATTTTTCCTCCCAAAATACGCGAACCGTTTCGCCTTTTACGACAACTTCCCCCTTACGGGCTGAAATCCTTCATATTTATAATACAAAAACAAAATTGTGCTGTCAATACAAATTTTTTAAAAAATGTCTTGATTTTTTGGGCAAAGTTGATTATAGTATAGGCATGGAGCGGCTTTCAACCCTGTGCTTCGTGCATATTCACGAAGATTTGGCCATGAAATCCGTCGAAGTTTCCCATCTTCTGTGCAATGTGTATACGCGTATCGTTTCGCGTTTGTGCATGACGGCAAATAGGAAAAAACTGCCATTCGCCGTTTTCCTGAAATGCCGTTTTTGGAAGAAGTTCGATTTATGAAAGGTGATGTTTTAATGGGCGAAATTATTCTGAAAATGCAAGGCATTCAGAAATACTTCTCCGGCGTGCATGCGCTCAAGGGCGTCGATTTTGAGCTGAAGGCCGGCGAGGTTCACGCGCTGATGGGTGAAAACGGCGCCGGTAAGTCTACATTGATTAAAGTCCTTTGCGGTATCCATAAAAGAGACGGCGGCAGCGTGGAGTATTTCGGTGAAGAAGTAAATTTCCATAATATTGCCGAATCCCAGGCAGCCGGCATCAGCGTTGTTCACCAGGAACTGAATATGATGAACCACCTGACCGTTGCCCAAAACATCTTCATCGGCCGCGAACCCAAGAAGGGCGTTATGCTGGACGACAAAAAGATGATTGCCGACTCCCTGGCTCTGTTTGAGAAAATCGGCGTAAAGATTGACCCCACCATTAACTTGGGTGAACTGACCGTCGGTAAGCAGCAGATGGTGGAAATTGCCAAGGCCATTTCCCGGGACTGCAAGCTTCTGGTGTTGGACGAGCCCACCGCCGCGCTGACCCAGCCGGAGGTAGAAGAACTGTTCAAAATTATGCGGGAGCTGAAGGAAAAAGGCATCGGCATGATTTACATCTCCCACCGTATGGACGAAATCAACCGGATTTCCGACCGGGTTACCGTCATGCGGGACGGCGAGTATGTAGGCACCGTGAACACCTGTGATGTTACCAAGGACGACATCGTAAAAATGATGGTTGGCCGTGTGATTATGGGCGACAAGAAAGAAGCCTCCGCCGTTCCTGCCGACGCTCCTGTGGTATTGGAGGTCAAGCACCTGAACGCAGGCAAAGAAGTCAAGAACGTCAGCTTCCGGCTGCGCAGAGGCGAAATTCTGGGCTTTGCAGGCCTGATGGGCGCCGGCCGTACCGAAGTTGCCCGCGCCCTTTACGGCGCTGACCCCAAGCAAACCGGTGAGATCTACATAAACGGTAAGCTCACCAAAATCAAGACTCCCGAGCATGCGGTTAAAAACGGCATCTGTTACCTGTCCGAGGACCGCAAGCGTTACGGTCTGATGCTGGGCAAGTCCGTGGCAGAGAACTCCGCCATCGCTTCTATTGACAATTTTATTCACGCAGGCTGGATTAACGACAAGGAAATCGCCAAGGTGTCTGCACAAACCAACGCGCTGCTGCGCACCAAGACCCCCTCTATGGAGCAGCTGCTGAAAAACCTGTCCGGCGGCAACCAGCAGAAGGTTATCATCGCCCGCTGGCTCATCAAGAACTGCGACATCTTCATTTTTGACGAGCCCACCCGCGGCATTGACGTAGGCGCCAAGAGCGAGATGTACACGCTGATGGAAGATTTGGCCTCCAAGGGCAAGTCCGTCATCATGATTTCCTCGGAGCTGGCAGAGATTCAGCGTTTGAGCGACCGGGTCATCGTTATGTGCGAGGGCCGCATCACCGGCGAGCTGGACATTGCAGACGCCACCCAGGAAGAAATTATGAAATACGCTACCATGCGTGAGTGATAGTAAGGAAAGGGATTGAAAACAATGAAATTGAACAACAAAAAACCTTTTAAGCTTCAGCAGAATATCATTATGCTCATGGCAACGGTGGTACTGTTGGGCGTATTCAGCCTGGTTAACCCCAACCTGATTCGAGATAAGTACATGATTCTGAGTATGATTCAGAACTTTACCCCCTATGCTGTAATGGGTCTGGGCGTTACCTTCGTTATCGCCACCGGCGGTATCGACCTTTCTCTGGGTACGGTTACCATCGCTTCTGCGGTTCTTGCCGGTAAGCTGTACACCATGGGCATCATTCCCCTGTGGGCTACCATTCCCGTAATGATGGCAATCGGCACTCTGTGCGGCCTGCTCAACGGTCTGATGGTCGCCAAGCTGAAGATTCCCGCATTTATCGCGACCCTGGGCACCATGATGGTATCCCGCGGTCTGTCTGCTCTGCTTGCCGAGGTTCCCAACATCTTCTTCCCCACCGGCACATGGTATAACAAGACCTTCTCCAGCCTGTCCATTGGCAATATCAGCGCCATTCCCGTAGGCCTGTTCTGGGCCATCGGTTTGATGCTGATTTGCATGTATCTGATGTACAAGAACAAGATCGGCCGTTACATTCTGGCCATCGGCTCCAACGAGGAGGCCACCCGCCTGTCCGGTATCAACACCGACAACTACAAGATTTTCGCATATACCTTCGCCGGTCTGTTCTGCGGCATCGCCGCCATCTTCTACTCCGCAGCCTTCCCCACCATCTCCTGCGCCACCGGTAACGGCATGGAGCTGGACGCCATCGCAGGCGTTTACATCGGCGGCACTTCTTCCGCCGGCGGCATTGCCTCCGTATCCGGCTCTGTCATCGGCGCAATTCTGCTGGTGGTTATCCGCAGCGGTCTGAACATGGTGCTGGCAAAGCTGGGCATCAGCCTGAACTCCACCTATGTAACCTATGTGCTTACCGGTATCATCGTGGTTGTGGCAATCCTGATGGATATCATCAAGACCAATAACCAGAACAAGGTCAAGATTGAAAAGGTTGAGGAAGCAAAAAAGGAAGAAACCCCCAAGGCCTAATTCCCGAATAAGTGTGAGCCAACGGCCCACTTAGAATAAAACAACAAAAAATTTAGGAGGAAACATTATGAAAAAGCTTATCGCATTGGCACTGGCACTGGTTTTGGTGCTGGGCCTGGTGGCTTGCACCACCACCCCCGCTGATGGCGGCAAAAAGACCATCGCCGTTATCGCTAAGGGCGAGTCCCACGCTTTCTGGCAGGCTGTTAAGGCCGGCGCTCAGAAGGCTGCCACAGAGAAGGGCTACGAGCTGACCTTCCAGGGCCCCGCCAGCGAGGACCCCAAGGACACCCCCAGCCAGATCACCATGGTTCAGACCGCTCTGTCCAATAATGTTAGCGGCATCGTTCTGGCTACCATCGGCTCCGGCTTCGGCGAACTGCTGACCCAGGCTTACGACAAGGGTATCCCCGTTGTTACCTTCGACTCCGGCCTGAAGGCTCCCGAGGACATTACCGCAGACAAGAACCCCATTGTTGCTCACGTCGCTACCTCCAACAAGGCTGCTGCCAACATCAACGGCGAGAAGCTGTTCGAGGCTATCAAGGCTGACATTGCCAAGGCTACCGAGGCTGATCCTTACGTAGTTGGCATTATCCAGCACGACGAGACCCAGACCGGTATCGACCGCGCTGCTGGCTTCGAAGAGAAGTTCAAGGCTCTGGCCGACGCTGACGCAACCACCAAGGGCAAGTACAAGATCGAGAAGGAAATTAAGCAGGGCGACGCCAACCAGGCTTATGTTGCTGCTCTGGAAGCTCTGTACGAGAAGGGCATCGAGGCTCTGTTCATGACCAACGAAGGTGTTGTTAAGCAGGTTTACGACGCAACCAAGTCCGCTGAAGGCAAGTACGACAACATCGTATTCTCCGGCTTCGACGCTGGCACCAAGCAGCTGAACTGGATCAAGGAGAACGGTACTCCCAAGCTGGTAGGCTCCGTTGCTCAGGACTCCATCGACATGGGCTACAAGGCCGTTCTGGAGTGCATCACTGCTGTCGAGGGCGGCACTGCCAAGAATGTTGACATTGCCGGCGCATGGTACACCGCTGAGAACTTGATCGCTATGCTGGACTCCAACCTGATCTACACCGACGCTCCCGAGGATGCAGACGCTCTGCGTAACTAATTCTCAATAAAGCGAATATTTTCGGCTGAAACCGACCGGCACCACTTCGGTGGTGCCGGTTTTCTTCTCATTTGGCTGAAGAATGGAGATAAATTTTTGTCTTCACTCTTGAACTAAAGGGGAAATAATAGTATAATGTTGGGTGGAGAACCTGTTGCTCTCCCATTGGAAAACTGTTTACAAAAAAGCGTAAGACTTTTATAAGATAAGGAGATTTGTTTTATGAGCGTAGATATGACAAAGTGGCAGGAAATCGCCAAGCAGAACATTCATAACCGTCCCGCAGGCACCGGCCGCCTGGCAGGCAAAATCACCGTCGTTACCGGCGCCGCCCAGGGCTTCGGCAAGGGCATTGCCGAGGAGCTCTACAAGGAGGGCGCTACCATCATCATCGCCGATATGAATCAGCCCCTGGCTGAAAGTGTCGCCAAGGAGATGGGTGAGCGGGCCTGCGCCATTGCCGTGAACGTTTCCGACGAGGAAAGCGTGGCCAATCTGGTAGCCCAGACTGTAGAAAAGTTCGGCGGTCTGGATATTATGGTTGCCAACGCCGGCGTTGTTCGCTCCGGTCCTGTCGCCTCCTTTGAGAAGAAGGACTTCGAGTTCGTTACCGCCATTAACTACACTGGCCTGTTCCTCACCGTCAAGTACGCCTCCATCATTATGCAGGCACAGCACGAGGCGGACAAGGACGCCATGTTTGACATCATTGCCATGTCCTCCAAGTCCGGTCTGGAAGGCTCCAACAAGAACTTTGCCTACGCAGGCTCCAAGTTCGGCGCCATCGGTCTGGTGCAGTCCTGGGCATTGGAGCTGACCGCTTATAACATCAAGGTTAACGCCATCTGCCCCGGCAACTATCTGGACGGCCCCCTGTGGTCTGACCCGGAGCGGGGTTTGTTCGTCCAGTATCTGCAGGCAGGCAAGGTGCCCGGCGCCAAGACTGTAGCCGATGTCCGCCGCTTCTACGAGGCCAAGGTCCCCATGAACCGCGGCTGTCTTCCCCTGGACGTAGCCCGGGCTGTGATGTACTGCGTGGAGCAGAAGTATGAAACCGGCCAAGCCATTCCCGTAACCGGCGGCCAGGTTATGCTGAATTAAGAGGTGGCATATGATTGATATTGCAATTCTTGATAAGCTGAACGCTCCCACCAAGGAGCAGCGGCTTGCCAATCTCCGGGAGGTTTTGACCACCACCGTGTTTCCTCCCATGGTGCCCCAGTACATAAACAACCACATTCACACCACCTATTCCTTCTCCCCCTACTCCCCCACGGCCGCTGTGTATGCCGCCCGTATGGAGGGACTTTGCACCGCGGGTATCATTGACCATGACTCCATTTCCGGCGCGGAGGAATTTCTGGAGGCCGCAAAAATTGTGGATATGCCTGTAACCATCGGCATGGAAGCCCGGGTTTCCATGGACGGCACCCGTCTGGAGGGCCGCCGTACCAACAATCCCGACCAGGTGGGCGTCAGCTACATGACCATTCAGTCCGTTCCCCATGACAAAATCTCCGTGCTGACAGAGTTCTTTAAGCCCTATCAGGCCGCCCGCCACGAAAGAAACCGAAAGATGATTGAAAAAATCAACGCTCTGGTGGGCGTATCCCTGGACTATGACCGGGACGTTCTGCCCCTGTCCGAAGCCAAGGACAACGGCGGCGTTACCGAGCGGCATTTGATGTACGCTCTGGCCATCTGCCTGGTAAAGCAGGTTGGTAAGGGACCGGCTATGGTGGAAAAGCTTTCCGCTATGGGACTTCAGCTCTCTGCCAAGCAGGAAGCCCAGATGCTGGATACGGCGTATCCTTTCTACGAGTACGACCTGCTGGGTATTCTGAAGGGTGCCTTCGTGCCCCAGATTTTCATTGACGCCACCGACGAGTGCCCCAAGCTGAAGGACATGGTAAAGCTGTGCAACGACGTGGATGCTTACCTGTGCTATGCCTACCTGGGCGATGTAGGCGACAGCGTTACCGGAGACAAAAAGGCCCAGAAGTTTGAAGACGACTATCTGGACGATGTGTTTGAATGTCTGAAGGAAGAGGGCGTCAAGGCCGTTACCTATATGCCCACCCGGAATACCCCCGCCCAGCTGGAGCGTCTGCGCAAGCTCTGCGACGATTACGGTATGTTCCAGATTTCCGGCGAGGACATCAACTCTCCCCGGCAGAGCTTTGTGATTAAGGCTATGGAAAACCCCATGTTCCAGAATCTCATTGATGCAACATGGAAGCTGATTGAACACGAAACAAAATAACAGGAGGAACTATGTTATGAATACAAAAGCAGTTAGAATCCACGGAAAAATGGACCTGCGTCTGGACGATGTCGCTTTGCCGGAGGTTGGCCCTGACGATGTGCGTATTCGGGTTGTTTCTGACAGCCTGTGTATGTCCAGCTACAAAGCAGCTGTTGAAGGCGGCGACCACAAGCGCGTACCCGACCGCTGCGACGAAACTCCCACCATCGTAGGCCACGAGTTCTGCGGTGATATTGTGGAGGTAGGTGAAAACTGGAAGCACAAGTACACCCCCGGCGACAAGTTTGTTATTCAGCCCGCTCACTACCACAAGGGCAGCCAGATGGCTCCCGGCTACTCCTACCAGTTCTGCGGCGGCGACGCCCAGTACGGCAATGTGCCCATTGAGACTCTGCTGGAAAACTGCCTGCTGCCCTACAACTCCGACACCTACTACTACGGCTCTCTGGCAGAACCCCTGAGCTGTGTTATCGGCACCTTCCACGCCATGTATCACACCAAGGCCGGCTCCTATGTCCACGAAATGGGCATCAAGGAGGGCGGCAAGATGGCCCTGCTGGCCTCCGTTGGCCCCATGGGTCTGGCTGCCATTGACTACGCCATTCACTGCGACCGCCGTCCCAGCCTGCTGGTTATCACCGATATCGACGAAGCCCGTCTGGAGCGCGCTGCTTCCATCTACACCGTGGAAGAGGCCGCCAAGTACGGCATCGAGCTGCACTATGTAAACACCCGCATGGAGAACGCCACCGAGTATCTGCGGTCCTTGACCGGCGGTACCGGCTACGACGATGTGGTTTGCTTCGCTCCCGTGAAGCCCGTTATCGAGCAGGCTGACGACATTCTGGGCTTCGACGGCTGCCTGAACTTCTTCGCAGGCCCCACCGATTCCCAGTTCAAGGCCCCCTTCAACTGGTACAATGTCCACTATCTGTACACCCACGTTGTAGGCACTTCCGGCGGCAACACCAACGATATGCAGGAAGCCATTGAGATGATGAACGCAGGCAAACTGAACCCCTCCGCTCTGGTTACCCACATCGGCGGCCTGAACGCCGTTATCGACACCACCTTGAATTTGCCCAAGATTCCCGGCGGCAAGAAGCTGATTTACACCCAGATTGACCTGCCCCTGGCGGCCATCTCCGATTTTGAGGAGCTGGGCAAGACCGATCCGCTGTTTGCCCATCTGGATAAGCTCTGCAAGGCCAACAACGGCCTGTGGAACCCCGAAGCAGAAAAGTACCTGCTGGCAAACGCCAAGGCTATCTAACACATTTGGGTGTGCTGCGCAGCTTGCAGCACACCCTTTTTTATTGGAAAATTCTCTTTCAGGAGGAATATTATGAATCTCCAAGCCTGTACTTTGGGCATTGAGCTGGGCTCTACCCGCATCAAGGCCGTTCTTACTGACGAAAACCACCTGCCCGTGGCCTCCGGAAGCTTTTCCTGGGAAAACGATTTGGTGGATGGCGTGTGGGTATACCCGCTGGAAAAGGCCGTGGCCGGCGTTCGCGCCTGCTATGCAGACCTGCGGCAGAACGTGGAGCAGAAATTCGGCCAACCACTGACCAAGCTGGCCGCCATGGGCATTTCCGGTATGATGCACGGCTATTTGGTCCTTGACAAAGACGGCAAGCAGCTTGCCCCCTTCCGCACCTGGCGCAACACCATCACCGCCCCCGCTGCCAAGGAGCTTATGGATCTGTTCCGCTTCAACATTCCCCAGCGGTGGAGCATTGCCCATCTGTATCAAGCCATTTTGAACAAGGAAGGCCACGTCCGGGACATTGCCCGCCTGACCACCCTCAGCGGTTATATCCACAGCCTGCTCACTGGGGAGAACGTCATGGGTGTGGGGGAAGCCTCCGGTATGTTCCCCTATGATAACGATGCCAAGGACTTCGACGCGCTGCGCGTAGACCAATTCGACCGGCTGATTGCCCCTTACTGTTTCCCCTGGAAGCTGCGAAGCATTCTGCCCAAGGTTCTGCCCGCAGGCGTACAGGCCGGCGTTTTGACCCCAGAGGGTGCGGCACTGCTGGACGAAACCGGCGCTTTACAGCCCGGAATTCCCCTGTGTCCTCCCGAGGGCGATGCCGGTACCGGCATGGTGGCAACCGGCGCGGTTTTGCCCCGCACCGGCAGCATTTCCGCAGGCACTTCCGCCTTCTCGCTGCAGGTTCTGGAGCAGCCGCTGAAAAACTACTATCCGGAAATTGATGTGGTGGCAACCCCCTCCGGCCTGCCGGTGGCCATGGCCCACACCAACACCTGCACCTCGGAAATTGACGCCTGGCTGAATCTCTTTGCCGACATGGCAAAAACCATGGGCTATGCCGTAAACAAGAACGACCTGTACGCCAAATTGTTCCGCAAGGCGCTGGAGGGCAAGCCGGACTGCGACGGCATCATCAGCTTTAACTATTTTGCCGGCGAGCCTCTCACCGCCACAGAAACCGGCCGTCCTATGGTGGTGCGGCTTCCGGAAAGCAAAATGAGCATTGAAAACTTCATGCGCTCCCAGCTGTACGGAGCAATCGTCACATTGAAGCTGGGCATGGATATGCTGGCCCGGGAGGAGCAGGTGGAGTCCGACAGGCTGTTGGGCCACGGCGGCTATTTCAAAACCCCCGGCGTGGGACAGCAGATTCTGGCAGACGCGCTGAATGTTCCCATCTCCACCATGGAAACCGCCGGGGAGGGCGGGCCTTGGGGCATGGCCCTGCTGGCAGCCTATATGGTCCGCAAAGCCCCGGGAGAAACCATGGAGGAATACCTCACCAACCGGGTCTTTGCCTCGGCAAAAAGCACCACCCTCGCTCCCAGTCCGGAGGGTGTGGCCGGCTTCCAATGCTATATGCAGCGGTTCTGCGCCTGCCTGAAAGCGCAAAAGGCCGCCGCAGAGCTTCTGTAACTATCTGCCAAAAATGCGAGGGTATTTGCCCTCGCATTTTCCTGATTTCTGGGGAATTTTTTCTTTTCTTTTTTGATACAGTGTGCTACAATAGAACAAACTCAAAGAATCGAGGCGTAACCTATGGCATACAAACGCATTTTAACCGTCCAGGACATCTCCTGCGTGGGGCAATGCTCTCTCACCGTGGCGCTGCCGATTTTAAGTGCCTGCGGCCTGGAAACGGCAATTCTGCCCTCTGCGGTGCTGTCCACCCACACTGCCGGCTTCACCGGCTTTACCGTCCGGGATTTGACCGAAGATATCCCCGGAATTGAAGCCCACTGGGTAAAGGAGAACATCTCCTTTGCGGCCATTTATACCGGCTATCTGGGCAGTACGGAGCAGATTTCCCAGGTGGAACATCTGTTCCAAAGCGTTTCCGCCCCCAATTGTGTGAAAATCGTAGACCCCGCCATGGCAGACAACGGTAAGCTTTACCCTGCCTTTGACGCAGCCTACGTGGAGGCTATGAAGCGCCTGTGCGGTAAGGCAGATTACCTCCTCCCCAACATCACCGAGGCCTGCTTCCTTACGGATACGCCGTATCAGGAGGCGTACGATTACGGCTATATAGACACCCTTTTGGAGAAGCTGGCGGCTTTGGGCTGTAAGACCGTTGTTCTCACCGGCGTTTCCTATGCCCCCGGCAAAACCGGCGTGGTGGTGCTGGAAAACGGCAATTACAGCTACTATGAGCACGAGAAGCTTCCCAACAGCTGCCACGGCACCGGGGACATTTACGCCTCGGCCTTCGTAGGCGCCGTGATGCAGGGCAAGGCCCCTCTCAACGCCGCCCAAATCGCAGCAGACTACACCGTCGCCTGCATTCAGGAAACCGCAAAGCTCCCCAACCACTGGTATGGCGCTGCCTTTGAGCCTGTGCTGCCGGAGCTGATAAGCGCCTTACAAAAGTAACAGGAGGACACCCTATGGAATACCGTCTGTTGGGAAAAACAGGACTGCGCATTTCCCGCCTCGGCTTTGGAGGTATCCCCATTCAAAAGATTGATGCCGCCGGCACAAGAAAGCTGATGCTGGCGCTGAAGGAAGCCGGCGTCAACTATATCGACACCGCCCGTGGCTACACCGTCAGCGAAAGCTATTTGGGTCAGGCTCTGGAGGGGATTCGGCAGGATTTTATTCTCGCCACCAAAAGCATGGCCCGGGACAAGGCCGGTATGCAACAGGATATTGCCATCAGCCTTGCCAACCTGAAAACCGACTACATTGACCTGTACCAGGTTCACAATCCCTCCCCCGCCGATTTGGACAAGGTTCTCTCTCCCGGCGGCGCATTGGAAGCCCTGCTGGAGGCCAAGGCCGAAGGAAAAATCGGTCATCTGGGACTTACCTGCCACAGCGTGGAGCTGTTTGAGCGGGCGCTGAATCTGCCGTGGGTAGAAACCATTATGTTCCCCTACAATCTGGTGGAAACCCAGGGAGAGGACCTGCTGCGCCGGTGTAAGGAGCAGAATATCGGCTTTATCTGTATGAAGCCCCTGGCCGGCGGCGCCATTGAGGACGCAACCCTCGCTCTGCGGTTCATCACCCAAAACGACGCCGTTTCCGTGGTAATCCCCGGCATGGCGGAGGAAGCAGAAATTGCCCAGAACATTGCCGCGGTGGAGGACCGCTCTCCCCTGACGCAGGAGGAGCTTGCCAGAATTTCCGCCATTCGGGATACCCTGGGCACCCAGTTCTGCCGGCGGTGCAACTACTGCGCGCCCTGCGCCGTGGGCATCTCCATTCCCGCCGTTTTCCTGCTGGAAGGGTACCTTTCCCGTTACGGTCTGGAGGATTGGGCAAGAACGCGCTACGAAAACACAAAGATTAAGGCCTCTGCCTGCATAGAATGCGGCGCTTGCGAGAGCCGCTGTCCTTACAATCTGCCCATTCGGCAAATGCTGAAGAACGCCGTAAAAAAATTCGGTAAGTAACCAATGTCCTTGACATTCCTGTTTTTTTCGGTACAATAGAAGAGTAGAATATCCAAGATATGTCATTGCTACATAACAATGGAAAACACTTAGTAAAGGAGAACATCACATGAACATCATCACTGACCCCGCAACCAAGTTTAACTTCATGCCTGCTGACTTCGTTCCTTTCAAGGACCGTGAGGTTTGCGAGCGTGTCCGCAAGATGAGCGGTAAGGAACTGGAAATCCGTGAGGATTGGTGGCATCCCGAATTTGAAGTTAAGGTTATGATGAACCCCCATCCCGTTCTGATCTCTACATTGTTCACCCGTCTGAAGGCCGCTTCCGAGGCCGGCAAGACCTTTACCATGATTCTGGGCAACCCCGAGCCCGACACCTACATTCCTCTGGCACAGCTGATCAACTACTTCCAGGTTGACTGCTCCAAGGTGCATATCTTTGCCGAGGACGAATGGGCAGACGAGGACGGCAACATCGCCCCCGAAACCTACGAAGCTGGCTTCGTTCACTCCATGATCAAGTACTTCGTCATGCAGATCGATCCCAAGCTGCGTATGCCCATGGCCAATGTGCACTATCCCACCAACAAGAACATCAACGACTACTCCAAGATTATCAACGACATCTCCGAGGGCGGCGCTGACATCATCTCCACCTCCCCCGGCTGGACCGGCCACGTGGCTTTCGTTGACCCCATTCCCGAGTTCATCGGCAGCGGCGACATCGACGAGTGGCTGGCACAGCCCGCCAAGATTGTTACCCTGCACCCCATGACCATTCTGCAGAACTCCCTCAACGGCACCTTCGGCCAGTCCGGCGACATCGCCAATGTGCCCCCCAAGGCTGCCACCATCGGCCCCATCGACGTAATGCGCGCCAAGGAGCGGATTGAGGTTCATGCACTGGCCACCAACGGCACCTTCTCCTCCTGGCAGAGAATGACCAGCCGTCTGGTTACCCACGGCCCCGTTACTCCTTACGTTCCCAGCTCCATGCTGCAGACCAAGAAGACTCAGGTCTACATCAGCGAAGAGCTGGCTGCTCCCTTCGAGTGCTGGGAGAAGGTTGGCTACTAATTCTTACCCATATACAAAGGGCGTGCCTTACGGCACGCCCTTAAATTATTTCTTTCCCAGTTCCCGGTTTCGCTGATAAGAAGCCGCCACGCAGGCCTTCACCGTTTCCTCCAGGCCCTGCTGCTGAAGCACTTTTACGCCCTCTATGGTGCTGCCCCCCGGGGAGCATACCGCATTGATCAGCGCCTGGGGCGTTTCCCCCGTCGCTTTTACCATGCCTGCCGCCCCTGCCACTGTTGCAGCGGCATAGGCCAGGGCTTTTTCCTCCGGCAGGCCGCAGGCAATACCGCCCCTTGCCAGAGCGTCGATAAAGGCGTAAGCAAAGGCCGGGCCGCAGCCGGCCACAGAGGTTGCCCCGTCCATGAGCGCTTCCTCCAGCTTGTCAAACATACCGGCCATGGCCATATCCCGGAGAAAGTCCGTTTCCTCCTCCGGGGACACCAGGCTGTTGCAGCAGTAGGGTATCATGCCCATTCCCACAGCCACCGGCGTGTTGGGCATAATGCGAATCACCGGCAGCTTCCGCCCTGCAAAGGCTTCTACGGTATCCAGGGTAAGCCCTGCGGCCATAGAAATCAGCAGGGGCTTTTTTTCGGCCAAAATCGGCTGAACCCCCTGGAGCACCTCCTGCATATTCTGGGGCTTTACCCCCAAAAACACCCGCTCACAGGCGGCGGCGTCCTCCACTGTGCCGTATTGGCAGCCCAGTCGCCGGGCCAATTCCTTACCCTTTCCGCTTCGGTCGGAAAGCAGTACATCATTTCTATTTTTGCACAGCGCCTGGGCCAAGGCGCCACCCATATTGCCGCAGCCTATAAATCCGTACTTCATGGTTATGCTCCTATCTGATATTGCCGTTTCCCACAATCACATACTTTCCCGTAGTCAGCTCCTCCAGGCCCATGGGGCCTCTGGCGTGAAGCTTCTGGGTGGAAATACCCATTTCACAGCCCAGACCAAATTCCCCACCGTCGGTGAATCGGGTGGAGGCATTGACATACACCGCAGCGCTGTCCACCTGGGACACAAAAGCTGCCTTGGCCTCCTCCGAGGTAGTGATGATAGCCTCGCTGTGGCCTGTGGAATGGTCTGCAATATGGGCCACGGCCTCCTGCACGCCATCGACGCACTTAACCGCCAGAATGTAGTCCAAAAACTCCGTATCGAAGTCTCTCTCCCCCGCCTTTGCCCCGGACAGAATTGTCTGGGCATACCCATCCAGCCGCAGCTGAACATGGGGAATCCTTTTTTGCAGCATGGGCAAAAACCGGGGGGCAATTTCTCTGTCCACCAGCAGAACCTCTGCGGCGTTGCACACACTGGGACGGCTGGTTTTTGCATTTTCCACAATGGCCAGGGCCATTTCCAGGTCGGCAGTCTTTTCCACGTACACATGGCAGATGCCTGTTCCGGTGGCAATACAGGGCACCGTGGCCTGCTCCACACAGGCATTAATCAGCCCTGCGCCCCCTCTGGGTATCAGCAGGTCCACATAGCCGTTTGCTGTCATCAGCGTCTTGGCGCTGTCCCGGGAGGTATCCTGCACCAGATGCACCGCATCCTGGGTAATATTCACTGCCTCCAGTCCGGCCTTCAGCGCCGTAACAATAGCATTGGCAGAGCCAAACGCCTCTTTTCCCCCACGCAGAATACACACGCTGCCGCTTTTCAGCGCCAGAGCCGCCGCATCGGAGGTAACATTGGGCCGGCTTTCGTAGATAATGGCAATAACCCCCATAGGAACGCTGATTTGGCGAATCTGCAAGCCGTCGGGTCTTGTATATTCCCTGCGGATTCTCCCCACCGGGTCCGGCAGCTTGGCCACGGAACGCAGGCCTTCGGCCATAGCGGCGATGCGCCCGGGTGTCAGCTGCAATCTGTCCAGCATTACATCGGAAACACTGCCCCTTGCCTTTTCCATGTCCGCCCTGTTGGCTTCCAGAATGGCTTCCTCCCGGGCCAGAAGGGCATCGGCCATGGCCTCCAGGGCGGCATTTTTTTGCGCCGTGGTCAGCCGGGCAATTTCCGATTTTGCCGCTTTTGCGGCTTTCAGCATCTCAATCATAGTGTTTCTCCGTAAAGGTCGTTCCCACCCACCGGCCGTCCAGAACGGCATAGAGGTTGTTCGTGTCGTTTCCGTTGGTAATCACCATTTCACAGCCGCAGTCCATGCAGATTCTTGCTGCCTGCAGCTTGGTAACCATGCCCCCAGTACCCAAATCACTTCCGCTGACGCCGGCAAGAGCAAAAACGCTCTCGTCCAGCTTTTCCACACGGGAGATCAGCTTGGCATCGGGGTGGGTGTGGGGGTCGGCGGTATAGAGCCCGTCAATGTCCGACAGCAGAACCAGCTTGTTGGCCTTGACGCTCTGCGCCACAATGGCGGCCAGAGTATCATTGTCCCCAATGCCCAGCTCTGCCGTTGCCACAGTGTCGTTTTCGTTGATAATGGGAATCGCCCCTAATTCCAGCAGCCGGTTTAAGGTGTTGCTGAAATTGCGGTGTCTGGTTTCGTCTGCCACGTCGTCTCCGGTGATGAGCAACTGGGCAACAGTGTGATGATACTCGCTGAACAGCTTGTCGTATGTATACATCAGCTCGCACTGCCCCACAGCTGCGGCGGCCTGCTTGGTGGGAATGTCCGCTGGCCGCTTTTGCAGACCCAGTTTTCCTACGCCCATGCCAATGGCGCCGGAGGAAACCAAAATCACCTCATGCCCGGCATTTTTAATGTCGCTGATGCAGCTGCACAGCGCCTGAATGTGGCGAATATTCAAATGCCCCGTAGCATGGGTCAATGTGCTGGTTCCGATTTTAATCACAACACGCACGGCAAATACCTCATTTCGTCATTTTTTCCTGCTTTACCTTATGGTCGATGACATGGCGGCCGGCCAATTCCTCTTTGATTTCCTCCAGAGAAATGCCCATCTGCACCATCAGTACCAGCACATGATAGCACAGATCCGCAATTTCATACACGGTTTCCTTTTTGTCCTCCGCCTTGCCGGCGATAATCACCTCGGTGGACTCCTCACCCACCTTTTTCAGAATCTTGTCCAAGCCCTTTTGGAACAGATAGGTGGTGTAAGAGCCCTCGGGCAAATCCTTTTTTCTGCCCTGCAAAAGCCCATACAGCCCCTCCAGAGAGAATCCTTCCTCCTCCCCTCCGAAAACGGGATTGTGGAAGCAGGAGTCCTCCCCCAGGTGGCAGGCCGGTCCGTCCTTTTTTACCCGCACCGTCAACGCATCGTAATCGCAATCAGCGGTGATGGACACAATATGCTGATAGTTACCGCTGGTCTCTCCTTTCAGCCAAAGCTCCTGACGGGAACGGCTGTAAAAGCAGGTCAGCTTCTTTTCCAGGGAGATTTCCAGACTCTCCCGATTCATATAGGCAAGGGTAAGCACCTTGCCCGTGGCATCATCCACCACAATGGCGGGGATCAAACCCTTTTCGTCAAATTTCAGCTTGTTCAAATCCATAATTATAACCTCACATCTATCTGATTTTCCCGAAGCAGCTGCTTCAACTGGGGAATGCTAACCTGTCCAAAATGGAAAATGGATGCGGCCAGACCTGCGTCTACCTTGGGAATTGACTGAAACAGCTTCACAAAATCCTCGCTGCACCCGGCGCCGCCGGAGGCGATCACCGGCACATCCACCGCGTTGCACACCGCCTCCAGCATAGGAAGGTCGAAGCCCTGTTTTACTCCATCGGTGTCGATGGAGTTGAGCACCACTTCCCCCGCCCCGTTGCTGACGCACTTTTGAATCCAGGAAACGGCCTCCATGCCCGTGTCCACTCTGCCGCCTTTGGCAAACACCCGAAACTCACCGTCCACCCGTTTCACATCAGCGGAAAGTACCACGCATTGGTCGCCGTAGCGGCGGGCGGCCTCCCGAATCAAATCCGGATTGGCAATGGCGCCGGAATTGACGCTGACCTTGTCCGCGCCGCATTTGAGCACCCTGTCAAAGTCCTCCACAGTGTTAATGCCGCCACCCACCGTCAAGGGGATAAAAATGGTCTGCGCCACCTCCGTAAGAATGTCGGTGAACAGCTTTCTTCCCTCACTGGAAGCGGTTATGTCATAAAACACCAGCTCGTCCGCCCCCTGGTCGCAGTAGTATTTTCCCAACTGCACCGGATTGGACACATCCTGAAGTCCCTGGAAATTGGTGCCCTTTACCACCCTGCCGTCCTTTACGTCCAGGCAGGGTATAATTCGCTTTGTAATCATTTCGCTTCCTCCACTGCCCGACGCAAATCCACCGAACCGGTATAATAGGCTTTGCCGATGATCGCCCCGTGGATACCCATGGCCTGCAGAGCCTGCACATCCTCCAGACTGCTGACGCCGCCGGAGGCGATAATATCCATGGTATAGCGCTGGGAAAGCTGCCGGTACAGTTCCCGATTGGTGCCCTCCATGGCGCCGTCCTTGGAAATGTCGGTGCAAATCACCGCCGTTACGCCCAGGGCCTGCATTTTGTCAAAAAAGTCCCAGGCGGTGAGGGCAGATTTCTCCGTCCAGCCCTTTATTGCCACAAAGCCGTCCTTTAAATCCACGCCCACAGCGATTTTCTCTCCGTGTTTTTCCAGCGCTTTCTCCAAAAATTCCGGATTTTCCACCGCCGCTGTTCCCAGAATCACCCGGTTTGCGCCTCTGGACAGGTAATGCTCCGCCGTTTCCAGGTTGCGGATACCGCCGCCGACTTCCACAAAGCCGCCAAAGGCCGCCGCAAGGGCTTCCACGGTTTGGGCGTTTGCAGGTCTGCCCAGCTTCGCCCCCTGCAGATCTACCAGGTGCATGTGGGTTGCGCCGCAGGCCTTGAAATCCATGGCGATTTCCTCGGGCTGTTCGCTGTATACCGTCATCTGGGCATAGTCGCCCTTATATAGCCGTACGGCCTTTCCGTCATACAGGTCTATGGCCGGATAAAGATACATACAATCACACCTCCAAGGCAAAGCTGCGCAAAATATTCAATCCCACCTCGCCGCTCTTTTCCGGGTGGAACTGGCAGCCGAAAACATTGCCCTGTTCCACCGCGGCGGTGATGGCAATGCCGTAGTGCGCCGTGGCTGCCAGAGATGCTTCGCAACCCCTGGCAAAAAAGGAGTGGACAAAGTACACATAATCCCCTTCCCGCACCCGGGAAAGCAGGCAGCTGTTTTCCTGCGCAATGTGCAGTCTGTTCCAGCCCATGTGGGGGATTTTTAAATCCTCCGGGAGCTGTCCTTTCATGGCAACCACGCTGCCCTTTAACAGCCCCAGACCGCTATGGCGGCCGTATTCATAGCTCTCTTCAAACAGCAGCTGCATACCAAGGCAAATCCCCAGCAGCGGCACGCCCGCCCGGGCCTGCCGGCAGACAAAGTCCCCCAAGCCCGTACTGCGAAGCTTCTGTGCCGCATCGGGGAAAGCCCCCACCCCGGGCAAAATCAGCTTGTCCGCGGTGGCCAGCCTTTGTTCATCGGAAGAAACAAATGCCTCCGCACCAATGGCTTTCAGGGAGGAAACCAGGGAAAAGAGGTTCCCTACACCGTAATCAATAATGCCAATCATCACAAAACTCCCTTGGTAGAAGGGATTGCATCGGCGCAGGTGCTGTCCACCGCCACTGCCGCCTTCAGGCTTCTGGCCACGGATTTGAAAGCGCCCTCGGCAATGTGATGGGAATTGGTACCTGCCATTTTGCGAATGTGCAGGCTCATGGGACAGTTGCGGACAAAGCCCAGGAAAAATTCCTCCACCAGCTCCGTGTCAAAAGTGCCGATTTTCTCTGTGGGAATGTCCAGCTGATAGCCCAAATAGCTTCTGCCGGAAATGTCCGCCGCAGACAGAATCAGCGCCTCGTCCATAGGCAGAATGAAATTGCCGTAACGGGTGATGCCCCGTTTGTCCCCCAGGGCCTGACAAAACGCCTGTCCCAGGCAGATGCCCACATCCTCTGCGGTGTGGTGGTCGTCCACATTGGTATCTCCCTGGCAGGAAATTGCCAAGTCAAATTTTCCGTGGGCGGCAAAGAGGGTCAGCATATGGTCCAAAAAGCCCACGCCTGTGGCGATTTGGCTCACCCCTGTGCCGTCTAAATTCAGCTTAACGGAGATGTCGGTTTCTCCGGTTTTGCGGTTAATTTCACTGATTCTCACTGTCGTTCCCTCCCAGAATTTCCTTAATTGCCTCTATGAAACGCGCCATCTGCTCCTGCGTGCCGATGGTGATGCGAAGATAGTCGCTGATTCTTTGCTTTTGGAAGTGCCGCACCAGGATACCTTTTTCCTTTAAGGCAAGGTACAGCGCCCGGCCTTCCATGGCGGGGGATTTGGCGAACAGGAAGTTGGCATCGCTTTGCAGCACCGAAAAGCCCAAATCCTCCAGCGCCTGCTGTGTCCATTGCCGCACCCGCATAATTTCCCGGCACATGGCCCCGTAGTAGCTTTCCGCCTCTACGGTGGCCTCTCCCAGAAGCAGGGTAAGGCGGTTGACATTGTAGGGGTTGGTGGAGTACTTAATTTTCTCCAGGTCCGCAATCAGCTCTGCCGACGCCATGGCGTAGCCCAACCGGCCGCCGGCCATGCAGCGGGATTTGGAAAAGGTGCGCACCACCAGAAGATTGTCGTAGCTTCTGATTAAGGGGTAACAGCTTTCTCCCCCGAAATCGATGTAGGCTTCGTCAATCACCACCACATTTTGGGGATTGCTTTTCAGAATCTCTTCAATCTGCCACACCGGAATGCTCATTCCTGTGGGGGCATTGGGATTGGCAATCACCACCAGCTTCCGTGCGCCGCAATAGGCCTTGTAGTCCACGGAAAAGTCCGCCTGCAGGGGGATTTCCTCGCAGCTTACGCCGTGAAGCTGACCGAATACGGGATAAAACCCATACGTAATATCCGGGAACACTGCCCCGTCCTGCCCAAAGGCAAGAAAAGCAAAGTTGAGAATATCGTCAGAGCCGTTGGAGAGAAATACATTCTCCGCCTCCACTCCGTACAGCCCTGCCAACTTTTCCTTCAGTGCCTTTCCCGTGGGGTCGCTGTACAGCCGCAAATCCGCCACCTGGCCTTCGTCAATTGCCGTCAGCACCTCAGGCGCTGGGGGGAAGGGGGATTCATTGGTATTGAGCTTGATGTATTGCTTGTCCCGAGGCTGTTCCCCGGGGGTATAGGCCTGAAGCCCAGCGTAGCGCTGGTTCATAAACCGGCTCATTCCATCACTTCCTTGTTGCGAATCAAGATGCTTTCTCCGTGGCCCTGCAAGCCCTCTTTTTGGGCAAAGTAGGCAACGGAATTTCCCACCGTTTCCAAAACTTCCTTGGTGCAGTAGATGTACTGGCTCTTTTTCACAAAGTCATCTACCCCCAAGGCACTGGAAAAACGGGCCGTGCCGCCGGTGGGCAGGGTGTGGTTAGGACCTGCGTAATAGTCCCCCAGCGCCTCGGGGCAGTTCCGCCCCAAAAACACCGAACCGGCATTTTCCACCTGCTCCAGCCAGGCAAAGGGTTCGTCCACCATCAGCTCCAAATGCTCCGGAGCGATTTCATTGGCAATAGAAATGGCAGTTCGCAGGTCCTTGGCCACAATGATTTTGCCGTTGCGGTCAATGGACGCCCTGGCGATTTCCTGCCGGGGAAGCAGAGGAATTTGAACTTCCAGCTCCCGGGCCACTTCCTTTGCCAGAGCATCGCTGTCGGTAACCAGCACGGCGCTAGCCATTTTGTCATGCTCTGCCTGGCTGAGCATATCCGCCGCAACATGGGCTGGGTTGCTCTTTCCGTCTGCCACCACCAGAATCTCGCTGGGGCCGGCAATCATATCAATGGCCACCCGTCCGAACACCTGCCGCTTTGCCTCTGCCACATAGGCATTTCCGGGGCCCACAATTTTGTCCACGGGGGCAATGCTTTGGGTGCCGTAGGCCAGCGCGGCTACCGCCTGGGCGCCGCCCACCTTGTAAATCTCCGTAACGCCGGCAATTTTTGCCGCCGCCAGAATCACCCCGGGGATTTTCCCATCCTTGTTGGGAGGAGAAACCATAACCACCCGGCGACAGCCGGCGATTACCGCGGGAATGGTGTCCATCAAAACCGTGGAAGGGTAGCTGGCTGTGCCGCCGGGGACGTACACGCCCACCTGGGCAATGGGAAGAATCTTCTGGCCTGTTACAATGCCGTCGGGGGATTCGCTTTCAAAACCGGCGCGCAGCTGCTTTTCATGAAAGGCCCGGATATTCGCCGCGGCCTTTTCCAGCACCTGCAAAAACCGGGGCTCTACCGAGGCATACGCCTCCTCCAGCTCCTCCGGGGTAACTGCAAGGGCGGTCAGCTCCGCCTTGTCAAATTTCCGGCAGTATTCCAGCAGGGCCTCATCGCCCCGGCTGCGGACATTTTGGATAATCTCCGCCACTGCCCCGGAAACGTCTGCCACACTTTCTTCTCTTGCAAAAATTTCGCTGTTGGGGATTTCCCCGTAAGCCATAATCCGAATCATATTACCTGCTCCTTCAATCGCTGCATCAGTTGGGCAAGCCGCTGTCTTTGGAAGGGGAAGCCGGAAACATTGGCAATCAGCCGGGCGCTGATGGGAACAATGGTTTCCATCACCTGCAGGTCATTTTCCTTCAGCGTGGTTCCCGTTTCCACAATGTCCACAATCACATCGGAAAGCCCCAAAATCGGCGCCAGTTCAATGGAACCGTTTAAATGAATAATGTCAATATCCCGTCCCTTGCCTGCGTAAAAGGCCGCGGCAATGTTGGGGAATTTGGTGGCAACCCGCAAGGTTTTCTCCGGATTGTCCTGAAAATCGCCCTTGCCAGCCACTGCCATGCGGCACTTGCCCAGCCCCAGGTCCATCAGCTCGTACACATCGGGGCGGTATTCCAGCAGAATGTCCTTTCCCACAATTCCCAGGTCTGCCGCGCCCCGTTCCACGTAAATGGCAACATCCGACGGCTTCACCCAGAAATAGCGGATACCCAGCTCCTGATTTTCGAAAATCAGCTTCCGTCCGCCTTCTTCCAATGCCGGGCAGGGGTAGCCCGCTTCCTTGAAGATGCGGTAGGCCTTTTCTCCCAGCCGCCCCTTCGGCAGAGCAATGTTCAAAAATTCCCTATGGGTTTGCGTCTGCCGCTCCAAAAGCTGGACGTGCACCGCAAAGCCGATGGCCTTGCCGGCTTTTCCCATCTTCCGCAGCAGCTTATCGTACTGACCGCCGGAGAGCAAGTTGTCCGCCAGACCGGGCAAATACCCACGGAACACCACGCCGCTGTAGTACTTCATATCGTTGCCCACGGACAGGTCGATGCGCACCCGATCGCCATAGCCGCTTTGCTGCAGCAGCTGCAAAATGTCCTTCAGCTCTCCGAGGGAGGCGCCGTCTGCCCAGTCGCAGAGCAGTGCGAGCATTTCTTCATTGCTTCCCGCAAAGGACAGTAAACGGTCGAGCGCTTCCGCGTCTGCGTCGCAGCCGCAGGCCTGCAGCAACGCAAACAGCTGGTGCTTGCTTTTCTGCTGCAGATACCCAAAGGCCTCCTGATAATACTCCTGAGGCAGACCGATTTTCTCCAAAAGCTGCTGCACCACGCCGATGTGGGAAATTTCCAGCATAAAGCTTTCTCCCAAAAGCGCCAGACTCTTCACCGCCAACAGCACCACCTGGGCGATGTTCTCCTGCTCCAGGGCGCCCACACATTCCAGCCCGGTTTGCAGAATCTCCTTGTAGGTGTGGGTATCCTTGTCCACCCGATAGACGTTTTCGCTGTAATACAGCTTCTGCACCCCTTGGGAATCCGCCGGCGCGTTTTTGATAATGGACAGCGTTACGTCCGGCTTCATGGCCAACAGCCGCCCGTTTCGATCGGCGAAGGTGATGATGTCCTGGGATTGCAGGAAATCCTTATTTTTCCGGTACAGGTCGTATTCCTCAAAACGGCTCATCTTGTAGGGCATATAGCCGTACTGCCGATATAAGCTCCGCAGGGAAAAGATTGCCTCCTCCGAGGGGGATAAGTCCTTAATCTCCATTGCTTTGCTCCTTTCCCTGCCGCTGCAGCACTGTGCGGTAGCCTCCGTTTCCGTAAAGCAGGCATCGGTTCACCCGACTGACGGTGGTGCTGCTGGCGCCGGTATCCGCGCAAACGGTATTGTAATTCTTTCCTTGCATCAAAAGCTTGGCAACCTCCAGCCGCTGAGCCATGGACTGCAATTCCTTTACGGTGCAGATATCTTCCAAAAACAGCCGGCATTCCTCTGCCGAACGCAGTGTCAAAAGGGCTTCGTATAACTCCCCCAGCTGCGGCATTTTCTGCTTGTTCATTGGGTGTTCCCCTTTCCTTACGTAGTTGCTATATACTTTATCACTTTAGTGCAGTAAAGTCAATGGGCATTTCCCCATAATTTACCTGTTTTTCCCACTGGTGTTTGGGTATCTTGACAAATTCTTCCGCATATGCTACACTGAACCCATTCTGTGAGGGAGTAGCAAGCGTACAAGCGTGCGTAGCAAGTCAACATACTGGCCTCGGCCTGGCTTGCTTTCAATTGCGAGACTCATGTATTTGTGCAAGGCGATACATGGAGTCAGTATACCTCTTCGACACCCAGGTATGGCGTTGCCGTATCTGGATTTTTTATTGCACGGGAGAGAATTGGCATGCAGCTTAACTTTATGTTCTTTTTTAACAGTTTTTTGCTGGGTATGGGACTGGCGATGGACGCCTTTTCCGTTTCCCTTGCCAACGGTCTGAATGAACCGTGTATGAAAGGCAGAAAGATGGCCTTGATTGCCGGTATTTTCGGCATCTTTCAAGGGCTGATGCCCCTTATCGGCTGGTGGTGTATTCACACGGTGGTGCACTATTTTGCCGCCTTTGAGACCCTGATTCCCTGGATTGCCCTTGCCCTTCTGACCTACATCGGCGTAAAAATGCTGCTGGACGGAATCCACTGTGAAGGCAGCGAAGCCTGCTGCAACAAGCTGACCCTTTCTGCTCTGCTGATACAGGGGGTTGCCACCTCCATTGATGCCCTGTCCGTAGGCTTCACCATTGCCCACTATGACTTGCCCGCCGCCGTTGTCGCAGCGCTGCTCATCGCCGGCGTTACCTTCCTCATCTGTATGGCGGGGCTGTACATCGGCAAGAAGGTAGGCACAAAGCTGGCAGGAAGCGCTGGAATCTTGGGCGGCGTGATTCTGATTTTAATCGGTCTGGAAATCTTCATTTCCAGCTTCTTTTAACGGAGGCGCTTTATGGAGCTTACCCACACCGCCGCCCGGGCCGGAAGGCTCTCCTCCTTTCTTCGGGAGGAAATGGGGCTTTCCGCGGGACTGATGAACCGGCTGAAATGGCAGGAAAAGCTGCTGGTCAACGGCAAGCCGCAGCGCACGAACTACCCCGTAAAGCCGGGGGACGTTATCACAGTCCCCTTGGAGGAACCCACTCCCGACTATCCCGCCGAGCAGGGAAGCCTGACCGTTTTGTTTGAGGACGCTTTTTTCCTGGCAGTGGACAAGCCGGCAGGTATGCTGATTCACCCCTCCCGCAGCCGCAATACCGGCACCCTTGCCAATCTGGTGGCAGGCTATTATGAAAAAACCGGTCAGCGCTGCGCCTTTCACCCCATCACCCGTCTGGACCGGGACACCTTTGGCATTGTCCTGCTGGCAAAGAACGCCCACGCCCACAGCGCCATGCAGAAAACCAAACTGGAAAAAACCTACCACGCCCGTACTCTGGGCGGTCCGGAGGCCGTCAGCGGCATCATTGACGCGCCCATCGCCCGCAGACCCCTGCCCAGTCTGCTGCGCTATGTTTCTCCCCAGGGAAAATCCTCGGTTACGGAGTATTCCCTGTTGCAGCGCCAGGGCGATACCTGCAAGCTGGCCTTAAAGCCCATCACCGGCAGAACCCATCAGCTTCGCCTCCACTGCGCCCATATGGGCTTTCCCATTGCAGGCGACCCCCAGTATGGCCCGGATAAACAGGGAGCAGGACAGCAGCTATGCGCCAAGCGACTGGAATTTACTCACCCCATCACCGGCCAGAGCATGGTGCTGGAAAGCAAAATGGACGTATAGCCCCCCATTCCCCTGTTGACATTCCGGGGAAATGGGGTTATACTGAAGTAAACATATGAATAGTTGCTCATGTATTGAATTGTTAGGAGGTTTTTATGGACACACATCACCATTGTCAGGATAACAAAGCCTGCCATTGCCATAAAGAGGAAACCTGTCATTGCCACGAAAGCCACGGCTGTGGCTGCGGCTGCGGGCACGACCACCACCATGAGTCCCGCCATCACGACCTTGCCTTTTTGCTTGCTGGGGCTTCCCTGTTTGCCCTGGGGCTGATTCTACAGATTCTGAACCTTGCCCCAGCGGGGCAAATTGCGCTGTTTTTCGCCTACCTGCTGCTTGGCTGGCAGGTGCTCTACGACGCAGGCAAGGGACTGTTTCGCGGCAGAGTTTTGGACGAAAATTTCCTTATGAGCATCGCCACATTGGGGGCTTTTGCCATCGGAGAGCTTCCTGAGGCTGTAGGCATTATGCTGTTTTATCGCGTGGGAGAGTATTTTGAACAGAGGGCTATGGCCCGCAGCCGCAGTCAAATCCTCCAGGCTATGGATATGCGCCCCCAAACCGTATGCCTTACCACCGGGGAAACCCTTCCTGCGGAATCTGCCCAACCGGGGGATTTGATCTTGGTCCGCCCCGGGGACCGGATTCCTCTGGACTGCGTGGTTACCCAAGGGTGCAGCCGGGTGGACACTGCCCCCATCACCGGCGAACCCGTCCCCATTGCTGTGAAGCCCGGTGATACCCTCTCCTCCGGCTGTATCAACTGCGACGGGGTGCTGACCCTTCGGGTGGAAAAGCCGCTGTCCCAGTCCCTGGTTACCCGGATTCTGAACGCCGTGGAAACCGCCGCCGACAGCAAGCCGAAGATTCATCGCTTTCTTACCCGGTTTTCCCGGGTATACACCCCCGCTGTGGTGGCGCTTGCTCTGACCACCGCCATTGTTCCCAGCCTGTTGGACGGCAACTGGAGCTACTGGGTATATACCGCGCTGTCCTTTTTGGTTATGAGCTGTCCCTGCGCGCTGGTATTGAGCATTCCCCTTTCCTATTTCTGCGGCATCGGCACAGCAGGAAAAGCAGGAATTTTATTCAAAAGCGGCAGCGCCATGGAGGCATTGAGCCAGGTCAAGACCGTTGTTTTGGACAAAACCGGCACTCTGACCAAAGGAGATTTCTCCTTGCAGCGTGTAGCGGGCCACCGGTCTGCCCTGCCCCTTTGCGCCGCCTGTGAAATACACTCCAGCCACCCCATTGCCAAAAGTATTCTGCAGGCAGCGGAGGGGCTTTCCCTGCCCACGGCAACGAATATCCGGGAAATCCCCGGCAGGGGCATCTGCGCCACAGTAGAGGGAAAGGCCGTGGTATGCGGCAACGAGGCTTTTCTGGAAAGCGAGGGCATTTCCTGCCAAGGCTATGAAAAAGCCCCCTGGGGCACACAGGTCTTTGTGGCCGCCCAGGGGCAGTGTATCGGCTGTCTTTACATTGCAGACAGCATAAAATCCGATGCCAAAACCGCATTGCAGCAGCTGGAAAAAATGGGGCTTTCCACCGCCATGCTTACCGGCGACCGGCCGGCCGGCGCAACGGCAGTTGCCCAGGCTGTGGGCATTCACCGGGTACACGCCCAACTGCTGCCCCAGGAAAAGCTCCAGCGCCTGCAGCAGCTTCGGAAGGAAAATGGCAGTGTCTTCTTTGTAGGCGACGGCATCAACGACGCTGTGGTTCTGGCCGGCAGCGATGTGGGCGGCGCCATGGGCAGCGGCGCCGATGCCGCCATGGAAGCGGCGGACGTGGTGTTTATGACCGGAAAGGTCAGCGCCATTGCTCAGGCCATCGATATCGCCCGCAAAACCCGCCGCATCGCCATAGAAAACGTGGTATTTGCTCTGGGTGTTAAAGCAATTGTCATGGTTCTGGGGCTTCTGGGCCACGCCTCCATGTGGGCGGCAGTATTTGCCGATTCCGGGGTTGCCATGCTGTGCGTACTCAACGCCCTGCGGCTGCTGTATTCCCGAAAATAATCCCCGCTGCCCTTACAGTGCAGGATGCTCTCCCCGATTTTCCCGGGGGAGCATCTGGACAACCGCCACCGCCAGCAGCGGCGCAAAAATCATACCTCCAATGCCGAACAGCCGGTAGCCGGTATACATAGCCACCAGGGTAATCAGCGGGTCCAGCCCCAGCTGCTTGCCCACCAAACGGGGCTCCAGCACACTGCGCAGAAGGCTTGCTGCCGCAAATACCCCCAGAAGTCCGATACCCCGGGGCATATCCCCCTGCAAAAAGCACACCACGCTCCAGGGGACCAGCACTGTTCCCGTGCCCAGCACCGGCAGGGCATCCAGCAGGGCAATCACCGCCGCCCACAGGGGCGCCCGGGAAATCTGCAAAGCGGAAAATCCCGCCGTCAGCACCAAAAAGGTAACGCCAATCAGCTTTATCTGGGCCTTCAGCCAGCCCAAAACAGCCCGCTTTATACGCTTCCAGCCCGGCAGGTAGGTTTCCCGCCACACCGGGGGAAGCTTTTTTTGCAGCCACAGACGAATATTCGGCAGCTTTGCCGAAATCATGTAGCTTGCCAAAAGCCAGGTAAACAGCCCCAAGGCGCTGTCCGGCAGTCTGCTGAGTACACCGGAAGCCAGCCCCAGAAGCCAGCTAACCACCCGTTCCAGCACCGCTGTGCCATCGGAGAACAGCGCCTGCACCGAGCCTGTGAGCATAGTTCCGATTCCCTTGGGGGCGCTGCGCAGCAGTCCCAACAGCCATTGCTCCAAAAGATTCAGCCCCTCCACGGCTGTCCCCTCGATATCCGGCAGAACTCCGGCAAGCCCTTGTACCTGCCGCAGCATCAGCGCCACCAGCACCATCACAAACAGCGCCAGCAGCACCAAACTCATACTAACCCCGATGCCCGTGGCCACCCCACGGGGCAATTTCATCTTTTTGTCAAAAAAGCCCACCAAGGGCTCTGCCGCCACAGCCAGCAGTCCTGCCAGCAAAAACGGCAGCGCCACCGGCAGTAGATACCGAAGTCCAAGCCATACCGCCACGGCGGTGGCAATCAGGGGAAAAATCTTGCGAAATGACATATTTTGCTTCCTTTCGTGGACAAATGCACACAGGGGGCTTGCATTTTCTGAAAACTCCTGTATAATTACCTTTAGAGAACTTAGGAAAATGGAGGATTTTCCATGGCGATTACACCGAAATACTATATTGTAGAGGCTTCTGCCCTGCCCGAAGTTTTTGTAAAGGTTGCGCAGGCCAAGCGTCTGCTGTCCACCGGTGAAGCCTCCACCGTCAACGAGGCAACCAAGCTTACCGGCATCAGCCGCAGCGCTTTTTATAAGTATCGGGATTCCGTGCTGCCCTTCCAGAACATGACCACAGGACGGGTAATTACCTTCCAGCTCCTGCTGCACGACGAGCCCGGCGCCCTTTCCCTGCTTCTGGATGTGTTCGCCCAGCACAGGGCCAATATTCTTACCATCAACTCCATCGTCCCCACCAACGGCTGCGCCGTGGTTACCATTTCCGCAGAAACCACCGATGTGGATGTTTCCCTGGATATGTTTTTGAACCTTCTGCGCAGTGTCAGCGGCGTTATTAAAGCCGACGTGCTGGCAGGATAACCGCAGCTTCTCCGCTCTGCTTTCGCAGAGCGGATTTTTTTGTTTGCAGGCACATTTTGTCGCCCCTTGGCGTAGACTGGGACGGAGGTGAAGCAAATGCTGTTCGTATTGAAATTCGGCGGATCTTCTCTGGCAGATGCAGAAAAAATACAGGCCGCCGCCCGGCGGTGCAGCTCCCTTTCCCGGGAGGGACACGATGTTGTGGTCGTGGTATCTGCCCAGGCGGACACCACCGACGAGCTGATTGCCAAGGCCAAAGCCCTGACGGATACCCCCAGCCCCCGGGAAATGGACGCCTTTTTAAGCACTGGCGAGCAAATGTCCGCCTGCTTAATGACAATGACACTCCACACGCTGGGCCACAGCGCCGTCAGTCTTACCGGCTGGCAGGCAGGGCTGCTGACACAAAACTGCCACGCAGATGCCCGGGTCCTGGGGCTTACCAATGACCGGATACAAAGGGAGCTGAAAAGCGGCAACATTGTGGTTATAACCGGTTTTCAGGGGATTCATTCCCAGGGGGACATTACCACCCTGGGCAGAGGTGGCTCGGATACCACCGCTGTGGCGCTGGCAGCTTTTCTGCAGGCTGATGTATGCTATATCTATACCGATGTGGACGGAGTTTACGACCGGGACCCCCGTGTATTTCCCCATGCGGTGAAGTATCCCTATATCAGCTACGACGATATGCTTCGGTTGGCGCAAAGCGGCGCACAGGTACTCCATGACCGCTGTGTGGAGCTGGCGCGCCAATATAATGTAAAAATTCGGGTGCTGTCCTCTTTCCGTCCCGGACCGGGCACACTGGTGGCAGCTGCACCGGAAGATTCTTCCCAAAACTAACATAGGATATTCCTTTAGGGGAAGAATCATTCCCCGCCTGCCGTTACACGGATATTTCCCGCCGGCGAGAAGCCCTGCTTCCCGCCGGCAGTCTGTATCTTGACAAGGACATGCCTCTATGGTATAATGCAAAGCCGTGTGCTATAAACTTTTTTGCCCGGTTTTTCCCGGTTTTACAGACAGAAAGGACCAAATATGAGTAAAAATCCCACCCCTGCGCTTTCCGGCAACAAGATGGGCACTATGCCCGTAGGAAAGCTGCTGATTAATATGGCGCTGCCCATGATTATCGCCATGCTGGTGCAGGCGCTTTACAACGTGGTGGACAGCATTTACGTCTCCCGCATTTCTGAAAGCGCGGTAACCGCCCTTTCCCTGGCCTTCCCCGTGCAAAACATTCTCATCGGCTTTGCCACCGGCATCGGTGTCGGCGTAAATGCCCTGTTAAGCAAGTCCCTGGGCCAGGGCAACCAGGAAACAGCCAACCGCGCCGCAGGAAACGGCATTTTTCTCACCGTCGTCTGCACGGCGCTGTTCATTCTTTTCGGCATATTCGGGGCCAAGCCCTATTTTGCCATGCAATCGAATGTAACAGAAACCGTAGAGGGCGGCGCCTCCTACACCGCCATTTGCTGTATCTTTAGCTTGGGCATTTTTGTAGAGGTGCTGGGAGAGCGGCTGCTGCAGAGCTCGGGAAAGACCTTCTACACCTTAATTACCCAAGGCACCGGCGCGGTGATTAACATTGTGCTGGACCCGGTGTTCATCTTCGGCTTTGAACCGCTGGGTATTGCCCCCATGGGTATCTCCGGCGCAGCGGTAGCAACGGTTATCGGCCAGTGGGTGGCCGGCGTGTTGGCGGTGATTTTCAATCTGAAATACAACAGTGATGTTCAGTTTTCCTTTGAAGCAATCCGTCCCATAAAACACGCCATCACCCCCATTCTCACCGTGGGGATTCCCTCCATTGTCATGATGGCCATCGGCTCTGTGATGAATTTTGGCATGAACCAGATTTTGCAGGGCTTCAGTGAAACCGCCACCGGCGTTTTCGGCATTTACTTTAAGCTGCAAAGCTTCTTCTTTATGCCCCTGTTCGGCATTAACAACGCCACCATTTCCATCGTGGCATTTAACTACGGCGCCCGAAAACCCAAACGGATTACCGGCACACTGAAGCGCTCCTGCGCCACTGCGCTGGGCATTATGCTGTTGGGCCTGCTGGCTTTTCAAGCCGTTCCCCACCTGCTTTTGGGTATTTTCAACCCCTCTGATGAGTTTTTGCGCATCGGCATCAAGGCTCTGCGCACCATCAGTCTGTGCTTCCCTGCCGCTGCGGTGTGTATCGCCTTGGGCGCCAGCTTCCAGGCCCTGGGCAACGGCATTTACTCCACCATCACATCCTTGTGCCGGCAGCTGGTGGTGCTGCTCCCCGCGGCCTATCTGTTGAGCCTGGCAGGAGAGGTAACGCTGGTATGGTGGGCATTCCCCGTAGCGGAAATCGCCAGCTTGACCGTTACGGCGCTGTTTTTCCTGCGGATTTACAGAAAAAAAGTCAAACCCCTGGCGCAGGCATAAAATTTACCCCACTTTTGGGCCGTACATCATGTATCGCAACATGGTACGCTTCCCAAAAGTGGGGTTTTGTTATTTGATTTTCTCGCCGTTTAGCACTGCCTCCACCAGGGTATCCCCCTCGTAGCGAAGCTTCAGCAGAAAGAAAGGAGCATCTTGCCACAGCAGATCCAGAAAAATCCTGTCCCCCTCCCATTTGGGCAGGGCATCTAAAAACTGCCGGCTTACCCAGCGCAAATCTCCCTCATCACATTCCTTCAGCGCTCCGGTAAATCCGTCGGCAGTGAACAGGTACATATATTCCCCGTCCCACGGTCCGTTGGTTAAAAAGGTAACCACACCCCGGCATTTCCAGCTGGTCAGCGTCAGTCCCGTTTCTTCCCGAACCTCCCGGAGCAGACATTCGTCGGGGGTTTCGTCCTTCTCAAACTTGCCCCCCACGCCAATCCATTTGTCCTTGTTGACGTCTTTTTCCTTTTTCACCCGATGAAGCATCAGCACTTCCTCGCCACGAGTGATGTAACACAGTGTGGAATTGTGCATAGTTTATCCTTTCGTAATAATCCTCACGGCATGGTGGAGATTCTCAATAACGGTTTTCCTGTCCGCCGTTGCCTTTTCCCCGTCCAGACTCCAATCCAGCTTTCTCTCCGTTTCCACGGTGATATGGCTGGCGGTTTTCATGGTGAGCATGGCGCAGTTATAGGTCTTGTTCTGCAGAGCCCTGACACATTCGTGAAGCTCTATGAAATCTCTGGGCGCCCGTACCAGCAGAACCTCAAATTTCCCGTCGGTCATGTCCACCTGCTTGGGGTCAAGGGTCAAAATGCCCCCTACGGAGGTGGAATTGCTGACAGCGCCAAACAGCAAATCGTCCTCCACGGTTTCCCCGTCCAGTTCCAGCTTCACATGTATGGTCTTGAGCTGGGAAAGCTCCTGAATCCCCTCCAGAATATACGCCGCGTGGCCCAGAGCATTTTTTACGCTTTGAGGGGTGCTGTAGGACGCCTTGGTAAACGCCCCGAAGGAGGCAACATAGGTAAAGTAACGGTCGGCAAACTTGCCCACATCATACAAAACCGGCGCCCCCTCCGCAATCAGCTGGGCGGCCTTCCGCTCCTGGACAGGCAAGTGCAGGCTGTTGGCAAAATCGTTGGTAGAGCCGCTGGGAATATATCCGATGGGGGTCTTACAGCCGCCTGCCAAAAGGCCGGACACCACCTCGTTGAGTGTGCCGTCCCCCCCGGCGCATACCACCAAATCCACTGTATGCCCCTGCTCCATTGCCACCTGGGTGGCATCACCCCGGCCGGCGGTAATATGCACATTCACCGCAAAATCCGCCCGGTTAAACAGGGCAATTACATCTGTCAGCACCTTTTGAATCCGCCGTGTGCCGGCATAGGGATTGATAATCAACAGCATTTTCTTCACAAAGACCGCCTCCTGTGGGCATAAGAACGATGTTTGCCTTTATTATATCACGCATGCCGCAATTGACAAGGGCGTTTGGAAAGAATTAAAAGAAAAAAAGGTAGCTTTTTTCTTTGCTGTCCTTTATAATGAGAGGCAGAAAGTCAAAGGAGTGTAGTTTTATGAAGAATTATGGCTTCGGCGTGGATTTGGGCGGCACTACGGTAAAGCTGGGCTTTTTCCGTAAAGACGGCACACTGCTCCACAAATGGGAAATCCCCACCGACACCCGAGACTCCGGCAAGCATATTCTGCCGGATATCGCCGGGGCGCTGCGCTGCTTTTTGCAGGAAAAAGGCATTGCAAAAGCAGAGGTTCTGGGCATCGGCATCGGCGTGCCCGGCCCTGTGGACAGCCAGGGGGTTGTCAACAAGTGCATCAATTTAGGCTGGGAGAAGTTCTCCGTACGGCAGGCTCTGCAGGAACTGACTGACCTTCCTGTGGCAGCCGGCAACGACGCCAATCTGGCGGCCCTGGGAGAGAGCTGGCGCGGCGGCGGACAGGGCTGCAAAAACATGGTGCTGGCAACCCTGGGCACCGGCGTGGGCGGGGGCATTATCCTGGACGGCAAGCCCCTGTTCGGGGTCCACGGCGCTGCAGGAGAAATCGGCCATCTGGTGGTCAACCCCAGAGAAACCCAGCAGTGCAGCTGCGGAAAATTCGGCTGCGCCGAGCAATACTGCTCCGCCACCGGCATTGTCCGTCTGGCCAAGGAATACCTGAATGAAACCCATTGCCCCAGCGCCCTGCGGGCCTTGCCGGAAATCACCTGCAAGGCTGTGTTCGACGCCGCCGGGGGAAGCGATGCCGCCGCTATGGAGATCTTGGAGCAGGTGTACGACTATATGGGGCAATTTCTTGCCAATGTGTGCTGCGCCGTTGACCCGGAAACTGTGGTTCTGGGAGGCGGCGTCAGCAAGGCGGGGCCCGCCTTACTTGCAGGGGTAAAAAAATACTTTGACCGGTATATTTTCCACGCCTCCAATACCATTACCTTTGCCCTTGCGGCTCTGGGCAACGATGCCGGCGCCTACGGAGCATGTAAGCTGCTGCTGGACAGTCTTTCTTCTGACAACCGATAACGTTCCTTTCACCCTCCCTCATGGGAGGGTGTTTCCATGTATTTGGGGATTTTTTGTTGTAAATATCGCCAAAAAACCAAAGTTACTATTGTGTAACCGTCATTATTTTGCTATAATAATCAGAAAAAGTTATAATGGATGTGTATTGCTTTGAAATATGGAGTTTGGAATGTTCAACAGCCGCAAATGGAAGCGGTAAACGCCTTGGTAGGCGGGGGCTACGCCCCTCTGACTGCCATGGTGCTCTCTGCCCGGGGAATGGAAGGCCCCCGGGATGCCCACGCCTATTTGGACTGCGACGCCCCCATGCCCGATCCCTTTTTGATGACGGACATGGCTCTGGCTGCAGGCCGGGTAGGGCTTGCTATGACCAGAGGGGAGAAAATTGCCGTATTTGGCGACTATGACGTGGACGGTATCACCGCCACCTGCCTGTTGACGGATTTTCTTCGCCGCCACGGCGCCCAGGTGCGCAGCTATATCCCCGGACGACTGGAGGAAGGCTACGGATTAAACCCCATTGCCATTCATCAGCTTCACAGCGAGGGTGTTAAGCTGATTGTTACCGTAGACTGCGGCATTACCGCCGTGGAGGAGGCGCAGCTTTGCGCCCAGCTGGGTATCGATTTGGTAATTACTGACCATCATGAGTGCAAGGATACGCTGCCCCAGGCCGTTGCTGTGGTAGACCCCCACCGCCCGGACTGCGGCTATCCCCACAAAACCCTGTCCGGTGTTGGTGTGGCCTTTAAGCTGGCCGCCGCCCTCTGCGGCAGTCAGCAGGCCGTACTTACGGAATATGCAGACATGGTATGTCTGGGCACAGTGGCAGATGTAATGCCTCTGACAGGAGAAAACCGGGTATTTGTCTGCCGGGGACTGGAAGCGCTGAAGCACACAAAGCGCCCCGGTATCGCGGCGCTGATGGATGCCTGCAGTTGTACGCCGGAGGCAGTCAGCGCCTCCACCATCGGCTTTATGCTCGCCCCCCGTATTAACGCCGCGGGACGAATGGGGCAGATCGATTTGGCCATTGACCTGTTTTTAACGGACGATGCCCAGCAGGCCCGGCAGCTTGCCGAGGCGCTGTGCGATCTGAACCGCCAGCGGCAGAGTGTTGAATCGGAAATCTACGCCCAGGCCATCTCCATGCTCCCCCAGGGCAAGTCCCCCGAAGCCATCGTACTGGCAGACGAAAGCTGGCATCAGGGCGTTGTGGGAATTGTGGCAAGCCGCATGGCAGAGGAGTTCTGCTGCCCCACCTTCCTCATTTGCCTGGACGGCGACCACGGAAAGGCCAGCTCCCGCAGCTTCGGCGGCTTTAATCTGTTTTCCGCGCTGACCGCCCTTTCCCCTCTGCTGGAAAGCTACGGCGGCCACGAACTGGCAGCAGGCTTCACCATCTCCCGCCAGCAGATTCCCGCTTTCCGGGAGCAGATTTCCCAGCTGGCAGCCCAGTTTTACTCCGACGCCGGCCCCAGAACCTCTTTGGATATCGACTGCGCCATTCCCCCGGAGCTTTTGACAGTAAAGGGCATTGACGCCTTGCAGGCATTGGAGCCCTGCGGCAACGGCTGCCCCAAGCCGGTGCTGATGATGGAAAACCTCACGGTAGAGCGCATCAATCTGGTAGGCAACGGCCGCCATATGCGCCTGCGCCTGCGCCAGGGACGGCATTCCCTTGGAGCAATCTACTTCTCCGCCACCCCCGAAAGCGCCTGCATTGAGCCCGGCGATTTGGTGGATGTGGCCTTCCACCCCCAGGTAAACGAGTTCCGCTCGGAGCGGTCTGCTCAGCTTAACGTGCTGGATATCCGCCCCAGCTGCAGCGCTCCCTGTACTCCGGAAACCTCCGCCTACGCCCATCTGCGCAATCACACCATTACCCCGGAGGAAGCCTCCTCCCTGCTGCCGGACCGGGGACAGCTGGGCTGTATCTGGCGGTATCTGGCAGGGGCAAATACGCCCTTGAAAATCACCCCCATGTGCCTGTGCAGAAAAATTGTCCGCTGGTCCAACCAACCATTGCAGCTGCAGCAGCTTTTGGTCTGTCTGGATATTTTCCGGGATGTGGGTCTGATTGACATTCAGCGCCACCACAACGACTATTGCATCACCCTTACCTGCGGCGAAGAAAAAGCCGATTTGAACACAAGTGCCACCTTGCAGAGCCTTCTGCTGGCGAAAGAGAGCTGATTACATTGGAAACCTTTGAAGCCCATTACGATTCTTTGCAGGAATGCCTGCGCAAGCGAATGCCCAATACGGATATGGCGCTGGTGGACAAGGCCATTGCCTACGCCCAGAACAAGCACAGCGCCCAGACCCGTAAGGACGGCTCGCCTTATATCATTCACCCCCTGGCCGTTGCGGAAATCGTGGTGGAAATGGGGCTGGATATCGACGCCATTCTGGGCGCCCTGCTCCATGACTGCATTGAAGATACCGACGCCTCCTTTGAGGATATTCAGCGGCTGTTCGGCACCTCCGTTGCCGAGCTGGTGGAGGGCGTTACCAAGCTGACCCGGGCCAACTTCTCCTCCACCGAGCAGGCACAAATGGAGAACCTTCGGAAAATGTTCATGGCCATGTCCAAGGACATTCGGGTCATGCTGATTAAAATTGCCGACCGCCTCCACAATATGCGCACCATGCAGTACCAAACCCCGGCCAAGCAGATTTCCAAATGCCGGGAAACCATGGATATTTACGCCCCCCTGGCCCACCGTCTTGGTATGCAAAAGATTAAGTGGGAGCTGGAGGACATCGCCCTGCGGTATCTGGACCCTGACGACTACAGCTCCATTATGCGCTATCTCAACGCCCACAAGGAGCAGGACGAGGCCTTTATGCACACCATTCAGGCCAAAATTCAGGACAGACTTTCCTCCGTAGGTATCGGCAACTCCTGCTACGGGCGGATTAAGCACGTGTACTCCATTTACCGGAAAATGCAAAGCCAGGGCAAGACCATGGACGAGCTGTACGATATTTACGCCTTCCGGGTGATTGTAGACAGCATTTCCGACTGTTACAACGTGCTGGGTCATATCCACGATTTGTTTAACCTTGTACCCGGCCGGTTTAAGGACTATATTTCCACCCCCAAGCCCAATATGTACCAGTGCCTGCATACCACCGTTATCGGTACCCAGGGCATTCCCTTTGAGGTGCAGATCCGCACCTGGGATATGCACCAGACAGCGGAATACGGTATTGCGGCTCACTGGAAATACAAGCAGGGCACCGGCGAGGGCAACGAAAAGGACTTTGAGTGGGTGCGACGCCTGCTGGAAAGCCAGCAGGACTCCGATGCCGAGGAATTTGTCCAGTCCCTGAAAATCGATATGTTTGACGATGAGGTGTTCGTTTACACCCCCAAGGGACGGATTGTATCTCTGCCTGCCGGCTCTACCCCCATTGACTTCGCCTATGCCATTCACTCCGGAGTGGGTAACTCTATGATTGGCGCCAAGGTCAATAACCGCATTGCCAACATCGACACCACCCTGAAAAACGGCGATATTATTGAAATTCTCACCTCCAAATCCGCCAAAGGCCCCAGCCGGGACTGGCTGAACATCTGCCACAGCAACCAGGCACGCACCAAAATCAAGCAGTGGTTCAAGAAAGAAAAGCGGGAAGAAAACGTCATTCACGGCAGAGCCTCCTTCGAAGCGGAAATGAAGCGGGTGGGTCTGCCCCTTTCCATCACCATCGACCCGGAGGTTGGGCCTCAGCTGCTGAAAAAGCTGAGCTTTGACGACTGGGAGGATATGTACGCCGCCATCGGCTACGGGGGCTTGACCGCGCTGAAGGCCGTAGGCCGGATTCGGGACGACATCAACCGGGCGCTGAAGGCTCAGGCAAACGACAAGCAGCAAAGCCCCCTGCGCATTCCTGCGGACAGCGACGGGGGAAAGCTGGACCTCCACGGCACCAACGGCGTGATTGTAGAGGACATCGGCTCTTGCATGATTAAATTTGCCAAGTGCTGCACCCCCGTTCCGGGAGATGCCATTGTAGGCTTTATCACCAAGGGCTTCGGTGTCAGCATACACCGGTGCGACTGCCCCAACGCCGCTAACCGCACCCACCCGGTGCAGTCTGCCCGTTGGGTAAACGTACGGTGGGCAAACGAAGAAACCCAGCCCTTTGAAACCACCCTGGAGCTGGACTGCATCACCCGGGACGGCCTGCTTTTGGACGTTGCCACCACCATGACCACCGCCCGGGTTCGGGTAAAAGAGCTGTTCGGCAAGGATTTGCCCGGCGGTAAGAGCGTCTTTACTGTAAAATTCGAGGTAAAGGACGTAACAGAGCTGGACAATATTCGCAACAAACTGCTGAATATCCGCGATGTGGTAGGCTCCCGTCGGGGACAGAATTAAAAGGAGCGTAGTATGCGTGCTGTTTTAACAAGAGTACAATCCGCCTCCGTTGCCATTGACGGAAACACCGTAGGCAAAATCGGCAAGGGCTTTCTCATTTTGCTGGGTGTCGGCCCGGAGGATACGGAGAAGGAATGCCGCTATCTGGCGGAGAAAATGCTGGGTCTGCGGATTTTCGAGGACGAAAACGGCAAAATGAATCTGGGTCTGGAAGCCATTGGAGGAGAGATTCTGGTGGTCAGCCAGTTCACCCTGTACGGCAACTGCCGCAAGGGACGCCGCCCCAGCTTCACAGAAGCGGCGGGCCCCGACCTTGGCAACGCGCTGTACGAAAAATTCTTATCCATCTGCACGGAGCTGGGCTACCCTCCCCAGCACGGGCAATTCGGGGCGGATATGCAGGTTTCCTCCGTCAATGACGGTCCTGTTACCCTGATTCTGGACACCGATGCGTTGATGGATTCTCCACGGAGGGGTTGAGCTATGCTTTGTATGGATACCCTCACCCTTGGCGCTTATCAGGTAAATACCTATGTTTTGTGGGACAGCCAGGGCAAAGACTGCGTGGTCATCGACCCGGGGTATGCGCCCCAGACCATTTTGAGCCATCTGGCCGCCAAGGGTCTTTCCCTGACGGCGATTCTGCTCACCCACGGGCATTTTGACCATGTGGGCGCGGTAAAAGCGCTGGTTGCGGAAACAGACTGCCGGGTATACCTATGCCCTGAAGAGCTTTCCCTTCCGGAACCGCTGACCGCAGGGCCTCTTTTTTACACCCACACCTACGGCGAAGGGGACAGCATTTGCGTTGCCGGGCTTACCTTTCGGGTACTGCATACCCCGGGACACACCCCCGGCAGCGTGTGCCTGCTGACGGAGGATGCGCTGTTTTCCGGCGACACCCTGTTTGCCGGCAGCTGCGGCCGCACAGATTTCCCCGGAGGAAGCTTCCCGCAAATGCAAAAATCCCTAATCCGCCTTGCCCAAATGAAGCTCCGTTGCAGGGTATACCCCGGCCACGGTGAAGCCACCTCCTTACAGGAGGAAATACAGTATAACCCCTATCTGCAATAAGGTGTTTTTATGGAACTGACAATCATCGGTCATGATGACCGCTACGCCGTGGAACAGCTTTTGCTGTCCCTGTTCGGCACAGAAGCTTCCCTTGCCGCTTCTTCCCGACTGTTTCGGGGAAAATCCTACCTCACCGCCGTTACCACCCTGCAAAAAGAAGGCAAGACCGTGTCTGCCAGGCGCAGACTGTCTGTAAAAAAAGAGACTGTCCGCCTGCGCCGCAGAATTTTACAGCAAAGCTGTTATCTGGCGGCGGTGCAGCTGTTGGAAAACGCCCCGGCCTGGGGCGCATTGGCAGGGGTACGCCCCACCAAGCTGTCCACCAGAGCCCTATTAGAGGGCTCTACAAAGCAGCAGGCAAAAAAGCTTTTGCAGAATGTGTATTATGTGTCCGCCCCCCGGGCCCAATTGGCGGTGGATTGCTCCATCGCCACGGTCAAGGCCCAAAAGCAATTACAGAGCAATGACCTTTCTTTGTATGTGGGCATTCCCTTTTGCCCCACCCGGTGCAGCTACTGCAGCTTTGTCAGCAGCACCGTGGGTAAGCAGGGCGCGCTTTTGGAGCCGTATTTGCAGGCGCTGCTGAAGGAAATTTCTTTTACAGGAGAATTGTTGGCAAAATCCGGAAAGCACCTGCGTACCATTTATATAGGCGGCGGTACGCCCACCACCCTATCCGCCCCGCAGCTTACCCGGCTGATGGAAGCCATTTGCGCTTCTTTTGACCTGTCCCGATGTCTGGAATTTACGGTGGAGGGAGGCCGTCCGGATACCCTTTCCCCGGAAAAGCTGCGGCTGCTGCGGCAGCTGGGCGCTGACCGCATGAGCATTAACCCCCAATCCATGGTGGATTCGGTTTTGGCTTCCTGCCGACGGCCCCACTCGGCGCAGGATGTGGAAAAAGCCTACGGCTGGGCAGTGGACGCCGGCTTTGATGCCATTAATATGGACTTGATTGCCGGGCTTCCCACCGATACTTTTTCCGGCTTTTGCCACTCTCTTGACGCCGTGGCCTCCTTGAAGCCTGCCAATATTACGGTGCATACACTGGCGCTGAAAAAAGGCGCAGATTTGTTTGAAAACCCCACAGGACTTTCCTCTGCCCAGGCTGTGGCCCAAATGGTGGACTACGCCAACGAAGCTTTGCCCAAATTGGGCTACGGCCCCTACTATCTGTACCGGCAAAAATATATGTCCGGCAGCTTTGAAAACGTGGGCTGGAGCTTACCGGGAAAGGACTGCCTGTATAATATTTACATGATGGAGGAGCTGCACACCATCCTTTCTCTGGGTGGCGGCGGCATGAACAAGGTAAATCTGCCCGACGGCACTCTGCAGCGCTTCCATAACCCCAAATTCCCCGAGCAGTATATCCGCCAGCTGGAAGACGTGCTTGCGGACAAGCAAGCGCTGTTTGCGCTGCTATAATTCCCTGAAACAAAGGAAGTGTTTATTTGGACATTTTAATTTCCAACGCCACAGTCGTAACCATGAACGAGAGCATGGACGTGCTGCTGGGCGCTTATTTGGGCATCACCGGCGAAAAAATTACTTATCTCGGCAAAACCGCGCCCAAGGAGCAGCCTGCCAAAATCATTGACGGCACCGGCATGGTAGTGCTTCCCGGTCTGATTAACTGCCACACCCACCTGGCCACCACCGCTCTGCGGGGATATCTGGACGATTTGCCCCGCCTGCAGGCTCTGGAGGAGGCTCTGAAAAAGGAGGACAAACTGGATAACCGCAGCGCAAAAGCCGCTGCAGGGCTGGCCATCGCAGAATCGTTGCGCTTTGGCGTAACCTCTGTTTCCGATTTGTATTACTATCCCGATGCCACCGCCCAGGCCGCCGCGGATGCCGGCATTAAGGCCAACATCGCCCTGTCCAGCTACCGCTACACCGACGAGAGCGAGGATTTTGACTTTGAAACCGACGAGCAGTGCCGGGAAATCCGTCGGGTTGCAGAAAAATGGAACGGCTACGACAACGGGCGTATCCGCATTGACGTGGGCATTGACAGCGAATACACCAGCAACTATAAGCTGTGGGAGGCGCTGGCGGGTTATGCCTCCCAGGAAAAGCTGGGCTTCCAGCTGCACCTTGCCCGGTATCCCGGAGAGGTGGAATCCTGTCTGGACCGCACCGGCTTAACGCCTGCCCAGCTGCTGGATTGCCACAGAGTATTCCTGGGCAGCGTTACCGCCGCCGGGTGTAACACTCTAACCGATGAGGACCGGAAACTGCTGGGAAGCAAAAAGGTTACCGCCGTTGCCTGCCCCGTAGCCGCCATGAAAAACGGCTGCAGCCATACAAACATCGTTTCCTGCGTTCAGGCAGGCATGAACGTTTCTCTTGGCACAGGGGGCATTTACGATGCGGGCAATCTGGATATGTTCGAAACCATGCGCGCCGCTGCCTTAACCGCCCGGGACGCAAACAGCCCGGTGCTTCCCGCTTCCGCAGTACTGATGATGGCTACCGCCTGCGGCGCAAAAGCCCAGGGCAGAGCCGATACCTGCGGTATGTTGAAGGTGGGCTTCGATGCGGATTTGTGCCTGGTGGATTTCTCCGCCCCCCATCTGATCCCCAGCCACAATGTGCTAAACAGTCTGGTTTACAGCGCCAAGGGCGGCGATGTGGCCATGACCATGGTCCGAGGCAAAATTCTCTACCAGAACGGCCAGTTCCCCACCATTGACCTGAATGCCCTGGTGGAAGAACTGACAAACTACGTCATACCCCGGGTTTTTGCCCAGTAAGGAGCGCGCCATGTCTGAACCGAAAAAGCAATCCTTTCTCCACGGCACCATGCTTCTTGCCATGGCCACCGCCATTGTCAAGGTCATCGGCGCGCTGTATAAAATCCCCCTCAACGCCATCATTGGCGAACAGGGCTTCGGCTATTACTCCACCGCCTATGAGATTTACACCGTGCTTTTGATGATTTCCACAGCCGGACTGCCTGTGGCCATGAGCCGCATGATTTCCCAGGCCAGCAGCCTTGGAAACTACCGGCAGGTGCGTAAAATTTACACCGTCTCCCGTACCATTTTCCTCACCCTGGGACTGATTGGCGCGCTGCTAATGACGCTGTTTTGCCGTCAGCTTGCCACCTTCCAGGAGCAGCCCGATGCCTGGGCAGCCATTGGCGCGCTGGGTCCCTGCTGTTTTCTGATTTGCCTGATGAGCACCTACCGGGGCTTCTTCCAGGGGCAGAGCAATATGCTCCCCACCTCCGTCAGTCAGGTGCTGGAGGCTGTGGTGAAGCTGGTGGTGGGCATTGCCGCGGCCGGTTTGATTTTGTTTTATTTGGACAGTATATCTCTGGCAGCAGGCGGCGCAATCTTCGGCGTTACCATGAGCTGTCTGGTATCCTCCATTTATCTCAACCGGTGCTTTGCCAAAGCATATAAAAACCTGCCCGTTACCCCGGACACTCCGGGCACCGGCAAGTCCATCGCCACGGGATTGCTGGCCATTGCCATTCCCATCACCATCGGCTCTGCCGGCCTGCAGCTGCTGACCGTGCTGGAAACCAAAATCTACATGAGTCAGTTGAAAAGCTCCTTCGCCGCCAATATAGACACCCAACAGCTCCAGGCGCTGCTCACTGCTTACCAGTATAAGGGCGATGTTTTGGCAGCTTCCCGGGATACGGCCATTCAGTATATCATCGATACCCAAAAGGGCATCTACAACATGACGCAAACCATTTTTAACATGCCCTGCGCATTCATTACCCCCATTACCATCAGCGTCATTCCCGCCATCACCGCCCAGCTGGCCCAGAACAACCCTGCCGCCGCCAAGGCCACGGGCGAATCTGCCGCCCGGGTAGCCGGTCTGATCAGCGCGCCCTGCGCTGTGGGCCTTGCGGTGCTGGCCCAGCCGGTTACCGCTCTGCTGGGCGGCTATACCGGCCTGAAGCTGGAGCTTTCCACCCAGCTTATGACCGTGATGGGCATTTGCATTGTGTTCAACGGGGCTGTGCTTCTGACCACTGCCATTATGCAGGCCCACGGCCATGTAAACCTGCCGGTAATCAATATGTTCATCGGCGGCATCCTCAAGCTGGTGGCGGTGTTTGTCCTGACAGGCAATCCCCATATTGGCATTTTGGGTACGCCCATCGGCTCCCTGCTGTGCTATCTCAGCATTGCAGTGCTGAACCTCATCTCCATTCACAGGGTGCTGCCCCAAGCCCCCAATGTACTGAAAAACATGGCAAAGTCCCTTCTGGCCGCCCTGATTATGGGCGTGGTGGTATTCTTCGCATGGCTTGGCATTACCCATCTGTTCGGGGACAATTCCGGCCGTCTTGCCACCTTGGTTGGCTGTGGTGTGCCGATTTTCCTTGGGGTTTTGGTTTACTTTGCCGCCGCCTTGAAGCTTCGCGCCATCACCCGGGAGGACTGCCTGTTGCTGCCCAAGGGTGAAAAAATTGCGAATTTGCTGCATTTGTAAATAATTCTTGCTTTTTCCAAAGAATTATGATAATTTTATATTGTTCTTATATAACAAAGAAAAGGAGATTCCATTATGAACAAGACCGAACTGATTTCCGCCATTGCTGAAAAATCCGGCATTACCAAGAAGGACGCCGAGCGCGTGCTGAACGCCACTGTGGAGACCATTGCCAACGCTATGGCCGCCGGCGACCGCATCCAGCTGTCCGGCTTGGGCATCTTCGAGACCAAGAAGCGGGAAGCCCGCACCGGCCGTAACCCCCACACCAACCAGGCCATCAAGATCCCCGCTGCTACCGTTCCCGTTTTCAAGGCAAGCAAGTGCCTGAAGGATATTGTCAACAAGTAATTCATGCGTCTTGACAAATACCTGAAGGTTTCCCGTCTGATTAAACGCCGCACCGTTGCCAACGAAGCCTGCGATAACGGTCGCATCAGCGTCAACGGCAGAGTGGTGAAGGCAAGCTATGATGTGAAGGTGGGAGACAAAATTGAAATCACCATGGGTCCGCGCAGCGTCTCCGTGGAGGTTTTGCTGGTGGCGGAAACCGTCCGCAAAGACGATTCCGGCACCATGTATCGGGAAATATAAAAATGAGGGAAGCTTTGCTTCCCTCATTTTCTTATTGTCGGATTTTTGTATACAGCTTTGTCAGCAAATTTCGAAGCGGCACAAACAGCACCAGGGCTATCACGAAGTTTCCGGCGCAGTGAAGCAGGTCAAAGGAAATACCCGATACCCATTTCGCCGCGGCATAGCCGAAGCCCCCGATGAAAATATCCGTAATGCCGCACAGCGCCCCAAACAGCAGGCCGAAGCCACCGGACAGCACCGCCCAAAACCACGGGCTTTGCAGCCGCCGCAGCAGATACGCCGCGATACCCAGCACCGCCCAGACGTACAAATAGTACACATTCCAAAGGCTGATACCGAAGGTCAGCACCTCCAGCAGAATGTACAGGTACACGGGGTACACCCACTTTCTGCCGAACACGGTGGCAAACAGCATCACCATCAGGCTCACCGGCTCAATGTTGGGCAGAGGACTCATGACGTATTTTGCCGCAAAGGTCAGCGCTCCCAGTACGCCGAACAGGACAACGTCAAATATGGCAAGCTTGCCCTTTTGCTTATCCAATGGTATATACCAGCTTAAAGCTGTCTCCGTTGTGAATTTCCGTGGTGTTCATGCCCTCCATGGCCATATCCTCACCAATGTAGAAGCACCAGTAGCTCTGGTCCACACTCCAGTCCGCGGTTTCGCCGTCCACGATGTTGTATAAACCGGGGCTTGACGACTCCACAACCAAGCCTTCCTTTACCAGAGCGGCGCCCAGATAAGTTTCCGTAGTGGTGTAGGTAAAGGCATTTTCCGTCTTGTTCTTATGCACCACGGTAACGGTGAAGGTCTTGCTCTGCTGGGTATCTCCCGGGGTCTGCTGTGGTTGGACAGCGCAGCCCCACAGCAATGTGCAAATAACCAGCAGCAATGCGACCCCAATCCGTACATTCTTTTTGTTGAACATCATAATTCCCTCCTGAAAATAGAATACTTCGGCACCCAAAATGGGTGCCGCAGCCGTTTTTCTGCGACAAACGCACTTCCTCGTGAATCCGCAAGGAAGGGGAAAATCCATGGCGTAGGTCTTCTGACTCGTGCTTTTCGATGCTGGGAACATCTGCGGCTACTCTCTGCCTTCCCGGAAAAACCAGTGGCTGACTTTCGTCAAAGAGAGGGCCTGACACATACAGCGGCGGTACCGTCCGGGAATCTCACCCGGTTGTCTTGTTCAGCAGCGCGAGGTTTTCGCCCCGGCTGCCACGCAATGGCTTATCAAATTGTCGTTGTGATTATACCACGTTCCAAGTTCCCTGTCAACAGCACAAACGGGAGCGACAGCAGAAGTTCATAATCCAGCACAGCAGAAGGCCTGTGCAGGGACTTCCGTGAATGGAAAAGCCTCCGGAAGGTCCGCTCTGCCGGCGGTAGGCTGCGCCGCCGTTTTGAATTTGCTCCAGTGTCTGCAGATACACCATGTTGTCCGGCTCCATGCTCACCGCCCGGCGGATATGCTCCAGCGCGGTAACCTGATTGCCCAGTCCGTCGTTGGCCAGGGCGCTTAAATAATACCACCGGGCATTGCGCTGGGAGGAATTGGCGAGGCTGTTCAGGGCCTCCCTGTAGCGTCCAAACCGGATATACTGGTAGGCGGACTGCTGGTATTGGTCGCCCTGGGAACGTTCGTAGCCGCTTTGCTGATAGCCCCCGTAGGGGTTGTAGCCATAGCCGCCGTAGCCACCATAACCGCTGCCCTGATTGGCGGATTTTTCCGGATTTGTGAGCTGATCGTAGGCAGCATTGACCTCCTGCATTTTTTGGGCCGCCGCCTCGTCCCCCGGGTTCAGGTCGGGATGATATTTTTTTGCCAGTCGGCGATAGGCCTGCTTGATTTCGGCATCGGTCGCGTTGGGGCCGACGCCCAGAACCTTATAGGGATCGTCTATCATTGCCCGTCCTCCTGTTCTTCTTTTTTTGTGCGGAAACAGCACCATACGCCGCTGTACAGAATATTATCCAGAATGTCCTTATCCTGCACCAGGGGCAGCTTTTCAAAGGCTTCGGCGCACTTGCCCATGGCAAGCACCAAATACTCCTGCCAGCGTGCCCAATCCTCTGTCTGTCCTGCAGCAAGGTAGGGATTGTATTTACCCTTACGCTTATCCCTTCGGTAATCCAACGCGGCATCCGCAAGGTAGATATATCTGCCCAGGGCCATGCCCAACTGCCGCAGGGTGGGTTCCCACATATCCTGATGGTATACCAACAGCTCTCCCATCAGCTCACCAAAGCAGTTGGCAACGGCATCAATGTTGTCGCAATTTTCCTTTTCCAGGGCATTGAGCTGATGAATACACCGGGAAATGGCCTGGCACTGCCGGGGAAACCGCTGAGAAATCTGCTCATAATTCTTCCCGAAAACACCCATTTTTACCCCGGCGGAAAGCTTTTTGTCGTCCTGCCAGTCGTCCAGGGCATTGTAGTAAGCCAGCGCCACGTTCATATCCGCGGCGTAGCTGATGTAAGGATTGTCCACCCACACCTTTTTCCCAATGGGGTGGAGCATACAGGCGTGGTCGCCGGATTGCTCCTCCGGCTCGTAAAGGCTCATCAGCAGAAGGGCCAGAAACGCCATGTCGTAGCTCAGGCCCAGCCGGGAAAGCTGACCGGACTGCTGTCGAATCTTCCGGCAAATGCCGCAATACACCGCATTATAACGCTGCTTTTGGGATTTTGTCAGTTCCTGCAGGTTTGCGGTTACATAGCCAAACATCTTCGATTTCCCCTTTTCTTTTCACCGTAGCATACAGTTGTGAACCTGGCATGAACGAAGGAAAAATTTTACTTTTTTAATACAGCAGCTCCTTGCCCAGTCCCCAATCGCCAAACAGCAGATTGATGTCCACATTTCCGGAAATTCCCGGCACACTGCCTGTGTTGGTATACTGCCACATATCCACCTTGCAGGGAAACTCCGTGCCGATATCGTACATAGCCAGCCACCAGTGGTACTGGGTAAGCTCTTGTAAGTACAGCAAATCCCTCCCCTGGGAGGCATTGAAATACACCATGCTTTCATACCCTGCAGCCTCCACTTTTTGACAGAAGGCCGCCGTGGCGTCCGTCAGTGTCCTGGCATCTACATTGGCTGTACGGGCTTCCGGGCTGACATATTCCCAGTCAAATACCACCGGCAGGTCCAGCCGGATATCCCCCAAAATCTTCAGGGCGAAATCCGCCTCCTCCCGGGCTTCCTCTACGCTTGTTGCCTGGGAATACAGGTACGCCCCTACCAAAAGTCCCGCCTGCGCCGCCCCGGCAAGATTCTTCAAAGCATTTTCGTCGGCGCTCAATTTGCCGCTTTTGTACCCCCGGTTGCCCAGCCGCACAAATACAAATTCTATCCCTGCATCGGCCACCTGCTGCCAGTGGATTTCTCCCTGATGCACAGAAACATCAATGCCCAAAACCGTCTGTCCTGCGGCGCAGGTAAGATACCCATCTTCGTATACATAGTCCTGCGGCGTATAGGGGCTGGGAGGCAGCGTGGGCTTTGGCGGTGTCTGGGGTACGGCAGCGCAGCCCCACAGCATCACCGCAGTCAGAATCCCTATCAAGCACTTTTTCATGGCCTTACCCCCCTTTTTTCGTCAGTATATCACAAAACGAGACCTTTCTCAACAGGAAAAGCACCCCATCAAGGGGTGCTTTTCTTTTCTGCATTCAATTCGTCTACCACAATTTCCGGATAGGGGTTGACAATCACGGTTTTGTAGCTGTGGTAAATTACCATGCCGGGCTTTCCTGCAGGGGTTTTCTTCACCTGCTTGACGGGCGTAACGTCCACGGCAATGTTCTGGCCGCCCTTGGTTTCCGCGTAATATGCCGCCAGCTGGGCCGCCTGGGTAACGGTATCGTCCGGCAGGCTTTGTCCACCGCTGGCAATGATGACATGGCTGCCATGCACCTTGGATGCGTGGAGCCAAACATCGTCCTTCCGGGCCATTTTGAAGGTTAGCTCCTCGTTTTGCCGGTTGTTCCTGCCCACGTAGACGGAAAAGCCGTCAGTGGTGGTAAAGTGCATGGGCGCAGTCTTGGCGGCTTTCATTTTCTTCCGGGCGGCGTCCGCCTTTACATAGCCGCCCTGCTGCAATTCCTGACGGATTTCTTCCAACTCCTGCTCCGACTGGGCTCTGTCCATCTCCTCCAGCACGCTTTGCAGGTAGGAAAGCTCCTCGCCGCCCAGTGCAAGCTGCTTGGTTAGCTCCCGCTGGGCGTTTTTCATGCGGGTATAGTCCTTGTAGAACTTGGCGGCATTCTGTTGGGGAGACAAAACCGGGGAAATGGGAATATCCACAATCTTCATTTCCTCGTCATAAAAATCCTCCGCCTGCAAGAGGGTTTGCCCCTTCTGAATCCGGTGCAGATTGGCCGTTACAATGTCCCCCAACTGCCGCAGGCGCTCCCTGTCGTAGGTTTCCAGCAGTTCCTTTTCCTGAATTGCCAGCTTCTTTTTCAGTCTGGTGCAGAGATTCTGCACAGTTTTGCGCAGTCCCTGCCCCTTTTGCCGCAGGGCATTTTGCCGGTCTTTTTGGGCGTAATACAAATCCAAAAGCCCCGAAAAACTCCCCGCTTCCTCCCAGGAACCGTACTGGTTAATGGGGCAAAAGGCGAATTGCTTGGGCGTTCCGTCGCCTGTGGCATAATAACAGGGCTTGGGGTGTTCCATGTTCTCACGGAAAAAGGTCTCCAGCCTGTCCGCCACCGCCGGGGTGTCCTGTTGAGAAAGTCTTGCATCGGTGCTTCCTGCGGCGTACAGCGCCGCCTCCCGGCAGATAAGAGGAGATATGCCTCCCAGGTTGTCCATCAGCCGGTCGGCCAGCACGTCCGCTCCAGGGCCGGAAAGCAGGCCCGGATAGTCTGCCGTCAGCGGGCTTTCCTTTTCCACCGGCTGGGGGAATTGATAGTACATACCCGGCAGGGCCGGTCTTTTGGTGGCCTCATCCAGCCCCATGCGCCGCAGGCAGTCCAGAATCCGCCCGTCGGGGCTGATCAGGTACAAATTGCAGGTTCTGCCCATCAGCTCCGCCACCAGGCGCTTTTCCACCTGGTCGCCCATTTCGTCTATGCAAGCAAAGCTGAACACCGCGCACCGCTCCATGGGCAGCTGATAAACCTTTGTCAGTCTTCCGCCGGACAGATGCTTGCGCAGGAGCATACAAAACATGGGCGGCTGGTCGGGATTTTCCGGGCTTGCCTGTGTCAAATGCAGCCGTGGGGCAGCAGGGTTGGCTGCAAACAGCAGCTTGCTCCGCCCCGTCTTATGCTTCAGGTGGAGAATTACCGTGTCCCGGCCGGGCTGGTGGATTTTTTCCACACGGGGCTGCTCCAGCGCGCAAATCTCCTCCACCACGCAGGCCATATAAAATGCGTCAAAAGCCATAATTTATGCTTCCTTTTCTTCCAGTATCCGGGCAAACAGCTCGTTGAGCCGCCGGGTCTGTCCCAGCAGATACAGCGCGCCAAACAGGGTCTCCAGCCCCGTAGCCATGGCATACTCCCTGGCGGTTGCCCCCTTGGGGGCGGCATGGGAATGGGCGTTCTTTCCCCGGCGGTAATAATCCTGCTCCTCCTCCGTCAGGTAGGGCAGCAGCTTCTGGGCAAATCCGGCCTGGGCAGGGGCGTTGACCATGGCAACAGACTCCTTATGCAAAAGCTTTATAGACTTATTCCCCTTCAGGCACAGGTAGCTGCGGCACATCAGCTCATACACCCCATCCCCGATATGGGCAAGCCCCAGATTGGAAATCTGGTTGACTTCTCCTTTTGTCATGGAAACCTGCAAATAATCCTCCACAGCGATCCCTCCCGGCTATTTTGTACCATTGTACCACAGTTTCGGAAATTCCACAACCGAAAATACGCCCCCGGAGCAATTCTCCGGGGGCAGATGTTTACTTCCAAAGTCCGTTAGGATACAAACCCTGACGGGTTTTCTCCTGCAGCGCCGCCACCACCTGGGGCTTGTCTGCAGCGTAGGTAACGCCGTACCATCTGTCTGCCGAGGACAGCACCTTCAGCCGCGCCTTGCCGCTGTGGAGCATGCCGTTGACAATGGCCGGCAGCAAAAACTCCTTCTTGGCGGGATTCTGAGGCACTTCCTCTGTTATAAATACCGGGAAGCGCTCCCCAAGGACCTTCAGCAGGCTGGGGGTAAAGCCGAACATATTCATGGATACCAGAGTATCCGCCGGCAAATCCGTCCAGGTCTGTCCGTCCTCGGTAAAATGAATACCCTGCCCGTACTTTTCAATCCGCAGCCGCTCCACGATATCTGTCAGATAGCCCCGGCTGTCCACAGTGCATACGCCCCGGGCGACACTGCCATGGTCCGTAACGGTATTGCCCAAAAGGTAGCCCACCATACAAAACTCCGCCTTGTCTGTATCCTCCAGACGGCACAGCGCTTTGTACATGGTCTGGAAGGCGGATTTTCCGTAGTAATCGTCTGCATTGATAACCGCAAAGGGGGCATCGCCGATTTCCTCGGCGGCGCACAGCACTGCATGGCCTGTTCCCCAGGGCTTTGCGCCCCGCTCCTGGGGCACGCTTGCGCCGTTGGGCAGCTTCTTTTCCTGCTCCTGGTAGGCATAGCGGATTTCCATGGGACACTTTTTAAGCCGCTTACCCACAGTATCCATAAAGTCCTTGGCAATGGCCTCCTTAATAATAATCACCGCAGTTTCAAAGCCCGCCTCATGGGCATCGAACAAGGAGTAGTCCAAAATCGCCTCGCCCTGGCTGCCCACCGGGTCAATCTGCTTCAATCCGCCGTAGCGGCTGCCCATACCGGCGGCCATAACCACCAGAACCGGTTTCTGATTCATGTAAGTATCCTCCGTATTTCTATACTGCGCCGATTACAGAACCGGCACTATGTCCTCTTTGCGAATCTTCTCCCAGGAAAAATGGGGTATCAGCTCCCGGGCGGACACCGCTTCGCAGCGGTCAATCAGTCCGCAGGCAAAGGCCAGACTTCCCAAAAGCTGCTGGGGTGTTTTCCGGGTCCGCAGAACGCCCAAATCCAAGTCCGCATCCCGTTTGCTTAGCCGCCGCCCATCGGGGGCGACCAGCATAGGCACATGGGCGTAGGACGGGTGGGAAAAGCCAAACAGCTCCTGCAAGTACATTTGTCTGGGGGCGGAGCTTAACAAATCCATACCCCGCACCACCTCTGTAACGCCAGCTTCTCCGTCGTCCACCGTTACTGCCAGTTGGTACACATATACCCCATCGGCCCGGCGCACCACAAAATCGCCACAGTCTGTGGCAAGATTCTGCCGATACTGCCCCTGCGCCCAATCGCTGACCTGCCAAACCCTGTCCGGTACCCGGACACGGTAGGACGGCAGTCGGTCCTTGGGTGGAGTCTTTAACGCCCGGCAGGTGCCGGGATAGACATAGGTACCGTCGGAAAGATGGGGGGCATTGACACTGTGCAGCTGACTGCGGGTGCAGTAGCAGGGATACAGCAGTCCCTTGTCCTTCAAAATCTCAAAATAGCCGTCGTACACCCGGCTGCGCTGACTCTGGGGCTGGGTTTCCCTGTCCCAGTCAAGCCCCAGCCACCGCAAATCCTCCCGCAGAACCTGGGCAAATTCCCCGGTTGTACGCTGGGTATCCAAATCCTCCATGCGCAAAACCATCTCTCCGCCCTTTGACCGAACGGAAAGCCATGCCAGCATTCCGGCAAACACATTGCCCAAATGCATACGCCCGGAGGGGGTGGGGGCAAACCGCCCCACGGCATGTGTGCTTTTCATATCAAGCCAGCAGGGTCGTCAGCCAGTAAACCAGCAGCGCCACAATTCCCAAGCCGAAGAAGCTGGCAATTCCCATGAGCACCATGATTTGCTTATCGCTTACCTTTTCCACCGCAGCTTTCTCCCCCTTGCCGTAGGCATTGGAATAATTGCGGTAGACCATAGGCTCTGCCGGCTCGTGGATTTTCTCCGGGTCCTCGAAGGCAGGCACTGCCCCCTCTACCGTTTTTTCCACCACCGCAGACTCATCCAAAAGGCCTGCTTCTCGCGCGGCCTTTTGCTCCTGCAACAGTTCCTCAATGATGCGTTCTTCTTGGGCGCGCCGCTCCTCGTCCATCAGCTCTTGTTCCAGCCGTTTCAGATTCTTGCTTGTATCCTCCATAGAAAGCACCTCCTTTTCCTGTATTTTACTCCAAAGCTCCCGGAAAGTAAAGCACAATTCCGTTTTTGTATATTCTTCTTCCTGTGGGAAATACTAGAAGCGCTGAAAGGAGTGGCTTTTTTGATTTTATCCTACCTTCGCACCATTTTACTGTACCTGGTGCTGGTTGCCGTGGTACGGCTTATGGGCAAACGGCAAATCGGGCAGATGGAGCCCATGGAATTTGTGGTAACCATGCTGGTGGCTAACCTTGCTGCCATTCCCATGCAGGACGGAGCAATTCCCCTATACACAGGCCTTGTGCCCATATTGGCGGTGCTGGGAGTGGAGCTGGTGCTGTCCGGGCTGACGCTGCGCTCGGTAAAGCTGCGGAGGCTGCTGTGCGGAAAACCGGTAATCCTCATTGAAAACGGCCGCATCTTCCAACAGAATCTGCGCAGCACCCGTATCAATTTAGACGAGCTGACCGAGCTGCTTCGGGAAAAGGACGTACTGGATTTGCGCAGCGTGCAGTATGCCATTTTAGAAACCAACGGCAACCTTTCCGTATTTCTCTATCCCGAATTCCAGCCCGCCAGCGCCAAGGCGGCCGGCATTACGGTAAAAAAGCAGAGTCTTCCCTATACCATCATTTCCGACGGGCGTTTGCTGCCGGATAATCTCCGCCTCTCCGGCAAGGACGATGCATGGCTGGAAAACGTGCTGAAACAATACGGAGCCACCACGGAAAGCACTTGGCTGTTAACCGTGGACGGCTCCGGAAAAGCAGTTTGGATTGAAAAGGAGGGCATGTGATGAAGCGGGTATGGTTCGGCGCGGGACTTTTACTGTTTTTTCTGGTAGCAGGCATTTTGCTGACCCTATGCTTTCACCGGATTCACGCCCCTCTGGCCCAGACACTGGAGGACGCCTCCCACCAAGCGGTCTTTGGGGATTGGGAGCAGGCGGTGGCTTTGTCAGAGGAAGCGCAAAGCCGTTGGGAGTCCTACCGCAATTTCACCGCCGCCATAGCAGATCACGAGCCCCTGGAGGAAATGGACGGACTTTTTGACCAAATGGAGCTTTACGCCAAGCTGGGTTGGAAGGAGCAATTTGCTTCCTTGTGTATCCAGCTTTCCCAGATGGCGGCGGCTATGGACGAATCCCAGCAACTGACTTGGTGGACACTGCTGTAATCACCCCAGCAGCTGTAATATCCCCTGTCCCAGGGCCTGCGCCGCCACCAGGGCCTCCTGCAGGCTGTCCCCTGCGCCACCCACCTCAACCAAGAGGCTTCCGGGACTTAAATCGGCATTGAACCGTTCCCACCGCAGGTCCATAGGGCGGCAAAGTCCGGGATTCTCTTTTTCCAACAGCACCTGCATTTTCAGGGCAAGGGAGAGATTCTCCCGCCAATTTGGGTGGGCTACCCCGCCGTCCGTCCCCACCACCAGCATCAGCTGCGCCGCTTTTTCCCCGTGCACTGTGGCGCAGGTGTCCAGCTGCTGGGCCGATGACGAGGCATCCCGGTGTAGGTCCAGCACCATGCGAATAGAGGGATACTGCCGCAAATAAGCCTCTATGGAGGCCCGGGCATTGTCATAAGACCCATTGTAGCTGGGGTAATCGTGGAGGGTTTTGTCGTGGAGCACAGACACACCCCCTGCTTCCAGCGCCTGGGCAAGCCGCTCCCCCACGGCGAGCATATTATACTTGCTGTCCAGCGTGCGGTAGTCCCCGGAATAGGGAATGTCCTCCCCGGTGTAGGTCTCCGTAGCATGGGTGTGGACAATCAATATCTCCGGACCGTCCTGATCGCGCTCCCAGGAAAGGGGTTTTGTCAGCAGCTCCGACAAATCCGGACGGTAATTACAGTGGTACTTTACCTGCACCCATTGCAGGTCCTCCCCGCTAAATTCCCGGGGCTTGTACTGGGGCGCTGTGGGAGCCTGCGTCTGAACAGGGGCTTCCTGCTCCTGGGGCTGGGGAAAGCGGACAACCCAACCGGTTTCCAGATACACCAATGCGGAAATCCACCCCTGTTGGGTAAAAAGCTCCGTCAGCGGGGCAAAAAAACCGGCTGACAGCAGCCGGATAGCCACTGCCAGCACCAACATTGCCGCGCCGAAACGGAGGGTCTGCCGCCGATACTCCATAGCTTCCCTCCCAAATAAGCGTCGAAAATATGCGAAACAATCGAAAAATTGCGATGTATTACGGCCGCTTCCACTTGGGGCGATCGCGCAGCTGAACCCGCAGATTTTGGAAAAAATCCGTCAGCAGAGCGGCAGAGGCCTCCCCGCAAACCCCCTTGGTTACCTGGGGACGGTGGTTAAAGTCCATGGAAAACAAATCGCACACCGAGCCGCAGGCGCCACACTTGTCATCAGATGCACCGAACACCACCCGGGGAATACGGGCGTTGATAATCGCTCCTGCGCACATGGGGCAGGGTTCCAGCGTTACATATAATGTACATTCCCACAGACGCCAGCCCCCCAGTGTGGCGCAGGCCTGGGAAATTGCCTCAATTTCCGCATGGGCAAGGGCAGATTTTCCCCGCTCCCGGCGGTTGCGCCCTCTGCCTACGATTTCGCCGTTACAGACGATGACACAGCCCACCGGCACTTCCCCTTCCTGGGCGGCTTGCTGCGCAAGGTGCAGGGCTTCTTCCATAAAAACGCGGTCGTCCATAGACGTCCCTCCCGGTATGTAGTGCCTTTATCATACCCCAGAAAGCCACCTTCGTCAAGGCTGCAGCAGCAGCGCTGCGAACAGCACCGTCAGTTCCTGCTGGGTAAAGGGAAGCTCCCGCCGTTTCCCCAGCACCTGCTCTGCCGTATCCACCGCTGTCTCCAGGGCATGGGAAAAGCGCTCCGTATCCCTAGGGGTATCCGGCTGTCCCGTTACCAAATAGTCAATGCTGACGCCAAACTCCCTGGATAGCTCCACCAGCATATTCACTGCCGGCTCCCGCCGTCCCTGCTCGTACATTCCCACGGCGCTGGGGCTGATTTTCAGGCGCTGGGCCAGCTCCGCCTGACTCCACCCGGCAGCCCGGCGCAATGCCGCAATCCGCAATCCCATCATGGTTTGTCCCCCCTCTTTCTCTTTTGATTTTCTCCCAGTTTATCATGACGATGAGAAAAATTAAGGAGAATTTCGTCTGCTACACGTTTCGACGGACATCACACATTTCGTGTAGTATGTTTCTTTGTGGAAATAGTTGGCAGTCCCAGCGAAAAACCAAAAACCCTTCGACAATTTTTTACCAAGGAGAGGAGGATGCGCCCGGTGATTGTCCAAAGAGCAGCCCTTTACATAGACCAGCAGGCTCTCCCACCTGCCGCCTTTTGCCCCCAATGCGGCGGCAGTCTGTACCTGCCCGGTTTGGAATGTATCCGCTGTCAGCGCCGCAGGCTATGACCCTGGCGCAAATAAGCAAGGAGTACGAAGCCTCGGCGAGGCTTCTGAAAGTACGCCTGGGCCTACTGCGACGGCAACTGGCGCAAACCCGGGACCCGGAGGAGATCTGGCATCTGAAACGGAGAATTGCAGAGCTTACCCCCATGCTGACACAGGTCAACGAATTGGCAGAGCTGACTGCCCGATACTATGAAAGGGGCTATTACCGCAATGAGAAATATACACTTTGAGGATACCGCTTCCGTAAGGCTTCCCAAAAATTTGCAGCGACAGCGCATAGACAGGGTGATTCAGTCCGAGCTGACCCCTATGCAAAAAGAAACCATCATCGCCTACTATTTCCTGCAAGAGACAATCCCCGAAATCGCACGGCGACGGGGAGTAAACAAAAGTACCGTCTGCCGCACCCTGCAACGGGCAGAGAAACGGCTGAAGCAGTACTTAGCCTACTAATCACAATTGCCGTGGCAAGCGCCACGGCACTTTTTTTACTGGGTTTTTCCCATCATTTAGCCGCTGTGCATAATTTTTCAGGAATGTTCAAAAATAATTTATAAATGTCCTATTGACATTTTTAGCACTCTCTGGTATAGTGTGCTTGGCACTCAAAGTTAAAGAGTGCTAAAAGGTGAAGGAGGACAGCTATGGAGCTGACAGAACGAAAAAAGAAGGTCTTGCGTTCAATTGTTGACCTGTATATCCGCACTGCCGAGCCGGTAGGCTCCAAGGCCATTGCCGAGCTGCCGGATATGACCTATTCCTCCGCCACCATTCGCAACGAAATGGCCGAGCTCACCGCCATGGGATATCTGGAGCAGCCCCACACCAGCGCGGGCCGCGTTCCCAGCGCCGCCGGCTATCGACTGTACGTAGACGAGCTGATGGCCTCCTACCGTTTGAGCCTGGACGAAACCCAGTCCATCAACGAGGCAATCGAAGAAAAAATGCAGCGGGTAGACAAAATGCTGGAAAAGGTAGCGAGAATGGTTTCTCAAACCACCGATTTGCCTGCCATATCAGCAGCTTCCCGTCGCGGAGGCGCCACGGTAAAGCGGTTTGACCTTCTCAATGCGGGCCCGGGCAGCTTTATTCTGGTGATTATGCTGTCCAGCGACGAGGTGGTAAACAAGCTGATTAAGCTGCCCCTTCATGTAGAGGAAGGAGATTTGAAGCTCCTTGGCGCCGTACTGAACGCCACTATGACCGGGATACCCCCCCAGGACTTCACCCCCGACCTTTTGGAACGGGTGATGGCCTCCGCCGGAGCAACGGCTTCCCTGGTCCCCATTATTGTAGAATTCACCACAGAGACCCTGCACAAGCAGAGCGGCACCAACATGGCCGTTGCCGGCCACGTGCGTCTGCTGGAGCAGCCGGAATACCGGGACATCGGCAGAGCCCAAAAGGTACTGACCTCTCTGGACGGCGATGCCCTCTCCAATCTGCCGGCAATTATGCAAAACGCCAACGGCACCAAGGTGCTGGTAGGACCGGAAAACGTGTCCGAGGAATTGAAGGACACCTCCGTGGTTATGACCAAGTTCGACATCGGCGACGGCCTGCAGGGCATGATTGGCGTGGTCGGCCCCACCAGAATGGACTACGCAAAGGTTACCGCCCGGTTGAGCTATTTCGCAGAAAGCCTGAGCAAACTGTTTCACAAGCCGGAGCAGCAGCAACTGCCTGCCGGTGATAACACCCCCGAGGAGGAATGATTGTGGCAAAGAAAAAGAAAGAGCAGGAAGTTACCCCGGAGGAGGAAACCGTAGAAGCTGCGCAGGCAGTGGAGGTAAATCCCTTCGAGGACAAATACAACCAGGAACGGGACGCCCATTTGCGGCTGGCTGCGGAATATGACAATTTCCGCAAGCGCACCGCCAGGGAAAAGGAGCTTTCCTACACCAACGGAAAATCCGACGCGGTGGAAAAGCTGCTTCCCGTATACGACAATCTGGAACGGGCGCTGAATCAGCAAACCCAGGACGCCGCCTACAAAAAGGGTGTGGAGATGACCATGCAGGAGCTGGTGAAGATTTTCGCCGGCCTGGGTGTGGAAATCTTCGGTAACGTAGGCGACACCTTTGACCCCAATTTGCACAACGCGGTGATGCACACCGAGGACGAAAATGCAGAGGAAAACACCATCACCCAGGTGTTCCAAAAGGGCTTTAAGCTGGGCGAAAAAATCGTCCGCTTTGCCATGGTGCAGGTAGCTAACTAATAACTTGTAAACAATTTAACTTTTATATAGGAGGAAATTATTATGGGTAAGATTATTGGTATCGATTTGGGTACAACCAACTCTTGTGTGGCTGTTCTGGAAGGCGGCGAGCCTGTTGTAATCGCCAACGCCGAGGGCGGCAGAACCACTCCTTCCGTTGTGGCATTCTCCAAGACCGGTGAGCGTATGGTCGGCCAGGTGGCAAAGCGCCAGGCTGTTACCAACGCAGAGCGTACTGTGGCTTCCATCAAGCGCCACATGGGCGAGAACTACAAGGTTACCATTGACGGAAAGAATTACACCCCCCAGGAAATCAGCGCCATGACTCTGGCAAAGCTGAAGGCCGATGCGGAAAGCTATCTGGGCACCACCGTTACTGAGGCGGTTATCACTGTGCCTGCTTACTTCTCTGACGCCCAGCGCCAGGCCACCAAGGACGCCGGCAAGATTGCCGGTCTGGATGTCAAGCGCATCATCAACGAGCCCACCGCCGCAGCGCTGGCCTACGGTCTGGACAAGGAAAATGAGCAGAAAATCATGGTCTACGACCTGGGCGGCGGCACCTTTGACGTTTCCATTCTGGAAATCGGCGACGGCATCGTGGAAGTCAAGTCCACCTCCGGCGACACCCGTCTGGGCGGCGACGACTTCGACCAGAAGATTATGGACTACCTGGTTGCCGAGTTCAAAAAGGCCGAGGGTATTGACCTGAGCCGGGACAATGTTGCCATGCAGCGACTGAAGGAAGCCGCAGAAAAGGCAAAGATTGAGCTCTCCGGCGTGGTTACCACAGAAATTAACCTGCCCTATATCACCGCTGATGCCACCGGCCCCAAACACCTGAACCTGTCCCTCACCCGGGCAAAGTTCAACGAGCTCACCGCCGATTTGGTGGAGCGGACTCTGAAGCCTGTCAACCAGGCCCTCAGCGACGCCGGTCTGAAGCCCAACGAGTTGGATAAGGTTCTGCTGGTAGGCGGCTCCACCCGTATTCCTGCGGTGCAGGAGGCCGTGAAGAAAATCACCGGCAAGGAAGGCTTCAAGGGCATCAACCCCGACGAGTGTGTGGCTGTGGGCGCCGCAATTCAGGGCGGTGTTCTTACCGGCGATGTGCAGGACATTCTCCTGCTGGACGTTACTCCCCTGTCCCTGGGTATTGAGACCATGGGCGGCGTGTTTACCCGTCTGATTGACCGCAACACCACCATTCCCACCCGCAAGAGCCAAATTTTCTCCACCGCCGCTGACGGTCAGACCTCCGTTGAGGTACACGTTCTGCAGGGCGAGCGAGAAATGGCCGCTTACAACAAGACTCTGGGCCGCTTCCAGCTGGGCGGCATCGCTCCGGCTCCCCGTGGCGTTCCCCAGATTGAAGTTACCTTTGACATCGATGCCAACGGCATTGTGAACGTTTCCGCCAAGGACCTGGGAACCGGCAAGGAAGCCAACATCTCCATCACCGCTTCCACCAACCTCTCCCAGGAGGACATCGACAAGGCTGTAAAAGAAGCCGAGCAGTATGCGGCAGAGGATAAGGCCCGCAAGGAAGAAGTGGACACCCACAACATGGCCGACCAGACCGTTTACCAGACGGAAAAGACCCTGAATGACCTGGGCGACAAGATTTCCGACGAAGAAAAGGCTCCCATTCTGGACGCCGTTGAGAAGCTGAAGGAGCTGAACAAGGGTACGGATGTAGCCGCCATCAAGGCCGCTACCGAAGAAGTCCAGCAGGCCTTCTACAAGGTATCCGAAAAGCTGTACCAGCAGGCAAACCCCCAGCAGGGTCAGCCCGGCAACGGCCAGCCTAACGGCGGCGACGGCGTTGTAGACGCCGACTATGAAACTGTTGAATAATCTGTAACACCAAAGGGGCGGATACTCCGCCCCTTGTTGGTGTGTATGCTCGTATTCCCGTCATTGCGAACCGGTCTGCAGACCGGTGTGGCAATCCCCTGATGCTTATCAGTAACCCTTTAATCGGGGAGATTCCCATGCCAGCGTAGGTGCTGGCTCGGAATGACAGCATGGAGGAACTGTTATGGCAGAAAATAAGCGCGATTACTATGAAGTGCTGGGGCTGAAAAAGGGTGCCGGCACCGATGACATAAAAAAAGCCTACCGGAAGCTGGCCATGAAGTACCACCCTGACCGAAATCCGGACAACAAAGAGGCCGAGGAAAAGTTTAAGGAAGCCGCGGAGGCCTATGAAGTCCTGTCCGACGATGAAAAGCGCGCCAAATACGACCAGTTTGGCTTTGCCGGTGTAGACCCCAATTACGCCGCCGGGCAAGGCGGTGGCTTCGGGGGCTTTGGAGGCTTTGGAGATTTCGGAGATTTGGGGGACATTTTCGGCTCCTTCTTCGGTGGCGGCAGCCGCAGCAATCCCAACGCCCCCCGCCGGGGCGAAAATGTGGGCGCCCGGCTGGAGCTGACCTTTGAGGAAGCAGCCTTTGGTTGCGACAAGAATATCAACGTACCCAGAATTGAGAATTGCGCCGCCTGTAACGGCACCGGAAGCGCCGACGGAGCGGTGGAAACCTGCTCCATGTGCCGGGGCGCCGGTCAGGTGCGCACCACCCAAAATTTCATGGGTATGGCAATGCAGTCCACCACTACCTGTCCCCAGTGTAACGGCCGGGGCAAAATCATCAAAACCCCCTGCGCCACCTGTAAAGGCAAGGCCAAGGTGCGCCGCACCCAGAAAATCAAGGTTCGGGTGCCCGCCGGCGTTGACCACGGGCAGAGTATCCGGGTGCGGGGCGAGGGCTGTGTGGGTACCAACGGCGGCCCCAACGGCGATGTTTTGGTAGATGTTTACATCAAGCGCCACCCCATCTTCACCCGGCAGGACTACACTGTACTGTGTGAAGTGCCCATTACCTTTGCCCAAGCGGCCCTGGGCAGCGAAATTCAGGTGCCCACCCTGGACGGCAAGGAGACCTTCGATTTGCCGGAGGGAACACAAACCGGCACGGTCTTTACCCTGCGGGGCAAGGGCATTCCCGTGGTAGGCAGCCGCCACCGGGGCGACCAGCGGTTCACCGTTGTGGTGGAAACCCCCACCAAGCTCAACAAGGAGCAAAAGGAGCTTCTGCAAAAGCTGGAAGGCTCTTTGGATACCAAATCTACCCCCAAGGGCAAGAAGTTTTTCGAAACCCTGAAGGACTTTTTCGACTAACTGCAACACAAAACACCACCCAAGGAAGCCCTTGGGTGGTGTTTTTATAGATTACTTCAAATGTAGCAGCCGCTGCGCGGTCTTGTGGGCAATCTGCTCAAATTGGGCGTCTGTCAGCTTCAGGGAGAGGAATTTCTTCATCTCCTCCACCGGGTCCCACATGGGATAATCTGTGCCGTAGGCCAGCCGCTCTGCCCCGTAGCGGTTGATATACCGTTCCGCCTCTCCCTCCTGCATAAACATCAAGGAGCTGGAGATGTCCATTATGCAATCCGTATCCCCCAGAATCTGACAGGCGGTTTCCTGCATGGAGTAGCCCCCGAAATGGGCTGCCACTGCCTGCAAGTTGGGGAATTGGTCCAAAATGTGCCGCAGCTTGATGGGGTGAGAATAATTGTAACGGTGGTCTCCCATGTGCAGCAGCACCGGGATTCTCCCCGCAATGGCTTCGTACATGGGGTACAGCCGCACATCGTCAATGGGGAAGCGCTGGGAATCCGGGTGCATCTTAATCCCCTTCAGCCCCATATCCATAATCCGCTGGGCCTCATCCGCAATATTGTCCATCGCGGCATGGACTGTGCCAAAGCCCAGGAAGCAATCGTGCTTTTTCGTCTGCTCCACAATAAAATCGTTGATGCCCTGCACCCGGTCCGGGCGAATGGCTACAGGAAGCACCACATATTGGGAAATGCCGGCCTCTGCCCCCCGCTGTAACAGCATATCCACCGTGCCGTTCATAGTGCCGCTGCCGATGCCGTAAAAGGCCTGTACGCTGTCTGTGGCCTTCTGGGCAATGTTGTCGGGGTAAATATGGCAGTGAATGTCGATAACTTTCATAGTGTCGCCTCTAAAACAAATTTCTTCCCATATTATACCATGTTCCCCCGCAAATGCAATACCCATACAAAAATCGGCTGCCATGAAACCATGACAGCCGATTATGCATTATCAAAGCAGCAGCGCAACCAAGCAAACCAAAAACAGCAGGATAATTACCACAGGAAGAAATACCAAAAAGGCAGACAGCACCATGGCAGGGATGTCCTTCTTGTCCAGACCGCCCATTTCCTCGATGTCATTGCGAAGCTTTTGCTCCGTTTCCTCATCCGGTTTTTTTAGTTTTTTCAGTTTCTTGAAAAGCATAGCTTATTTCTCCGCCTGCTGTTCTACCTGGAACAGATAATTGCCGTTTTCGTCCAGCTTCTTTTCCAGCTTGTGGCAGGCCACAAAGTGTCCGGGGCTGACCTCTACAGTGGGAGGCGGCACGCGCTTGCACTTGTCGCAGGCCATATAGCAACGGGTGTGGAACTTACAGCCCTCGGGGGGACGAATGGGGCTGGGGATATTGCCCTCCAGCACAATCCGCTCCTTCTTCAGAGCATCTGCATCCGTTGTGGGAATAGACGACAGCAGTGCCACAGTGTAGGGGTGGCGGGGGTCGGAGAAAATTTCTGCCGCATCGCCCAGCTCCACCATATTGCCCAAATACATAACGCCGATACGGTCAGAAATGTAGCGGACAACGGACAGGTCGTGGGAGATGAACAAATAGGTCAGATTTTCCTTTTCCTTCAGCTCCTCCAGCAGATTGATAATCTGGGACTGAATAGAAACGTCCAGAGCGGAAACACATTCGTCGCAGACGATGAATTTCGGCTTTACCGCCAACGCGCGGGCAATGCAGATACGCTGCCGCTGACCGCCGGAGAATTGGTGGGGATAGCGGTGGTACATATAGTCCTGCAGGCCGCACTGATCCATGACCTTCAGAATATAGTCCTTCATCTTGCTGTCGCCCAGCTTAAAGAACTTGTGGGTGGTCAGGCCCTCGCCGATAATCTGGCCCACAGTCATACGGGGATTCAAGGAAGAATAGGGGTCCTGGAAGATAATCTGAATATCCTTGCGCAGCTGGCGCATTTCCGTGTACTTCAGCCGGCTCAAATCGATGCCGTTATCCAGCATCTTTTCATATGCAGCGAATTGCTCGTTTGCTGCATGCTTGGCCCGCAGCTGCTGTACCTCCTGCTGCTGTGTCAGCAGCTCGGACTTGGCAATCTCCAGCTCGGGAAGCAGCTTTTGCTTTTTGGCATTGGCAGCCTCTGCTTTTTTCAGGGCTCTTGCAATCTTGCCCTTGGCGTTTTGCAGCGCCTCGTCTGCCTTCAGCTCATCGGCAATGGCAGTTTGGAATGCGATTTCTCCGTCCAAATCCCGGATTTTCTCCTGAATCTGGTGAACCTTCAGATTGGCATTGTGCTGCTTCAGCAAAGCTCTGGCGCCCTCGGCGGGGTTGTCCAGTGCTACAAAGCCGCCCAACAGCTTCACCACATTCTGGAACGCGGTATCGGCCTCTGCCGCAGACAGGTTCTTGCTCTGGTGCTGGAAGAAGGTAGCGCCTTCACCGGCGGCATCGCACTCGGCGGCAATCTGCTCGGCCTTGGCCTGCAGACGGCGGTACTTGGCGATCATCTTGCCTGCATTCTTCAGCGTTTCGCCCACATAGGAGGTGGGGAACTCATCCAGCGTACGGCCATAATAAATGGTGCTACCGGCAGTCTGATCATACAGCTGCAGGATGGTACGGCCCAGTGTGGACTTACCACAGCCGGACTCGCCAACCAAGCCAAAGGTTTCGCCGTTTTGAATATCAATGGTGATTTCCTCGTTGGCCCGCACATACATCTGCTCCTTCTGGAAGATGCTGGACTTGGCAATGGGGAAATACTTTTTAAGGTTCGTGATGGATAAGAGCGTGTTTGTGTTCTTCACTGTTTCGCACCTCCTTTTCAGGATAGTGGCAACGGATTACCTGACCGGGAGTAACCTCTTTCAGTTCAGGCTCGTCCTGCAGACATTTTTCCGTTGCGTATTTGCATCTCGGAGCGAATTTACAGCCCTTGGGCAACGCCAGGGGGTGAGGAACCGCGCCGGGGATAGGCTCTAGCTTCTGGGTAATGTTGTCAATTCTGGGAATGGAGTGCATCAAGCCCTCGGTATAGGGGTGGCTGGTAGGACAGTCGGTGAAAATCATCTTTGCAGAGGTCTGCTCCACCACCTGGCCGCAGTACATAACCACCACGTCGTCTGCCATCTCGTTGATAACGCCCAAATCGTGGGTGATGAAGATGATGGCGGTGCCGTTTTCCCGCTGCAGGTCGTTCATCAGCCGCAGAATCTGGGCCTGAATGGTAACGTCCAAAGCGGTGGTGGGCTCGTCAGCAATCAGAATCTTGGGTCGGCATGCCAGGGCCATAGCAATCATAACACGCTGGCGCATACCGCCGGAGAGCTGGTGAGGATACTGGCGCAGTACTTCCTCCGGGTTGGGAATCTGCACAGCCGCCAGCATTTCCAGCGCCTTTTCAGCAGCCTGTTTCTTGTTCATGCCCTGGTGAATCATAAAGGGCTCGGAGAGCTGACGCTTTACGGTGAACACAGGGTTCAGGCTGGTCATGGGCTCCTGGAAAATCACGGAAATCTTGTTGCCGCGGATTTCATACATCTCCTGCTGGTCCAGCTTGGTCAAATCCTTACCTTCAAACAGCACCTCGCCGTCGGCGATGTAGCCGTTTTTGTCCAGCAGCTTGAGAATACTCATAGCGGAAACGGACTTACCGGAACCGGATTCGCCTACAATACCGATGGTCTTGCCGGCCTCCAGCTCATAAGAAACATCATTAACAGCCTTGACAGTGCCGTTTCTTGTCTTGAAATAGGTGTGAAGATTTTTAACTTGTAACAGTGCCATTATTTCTCCACCTCCGATTTGGGGTCAAGGACATCCCGCAGGGTGTCGCCGATAATATTGATGCAGATAACCGCCAAAGACAGGAAGATGGCAGGGAACAGCCAACGCCACCAGTAATTCTGGATAACCAAAGAGTCCCGGCAGCCGTCCAGCATATTGCCCCAAGTGGGACGGGGCAGCTTAACACCAAAGCCCAGGTAGGACAGGCTGGATTCGGTCAGCATACAGCCGGCAAAGTCCAGCGTGATGGAAACCAGAATAACAGAGATGATGTTGGGCAGAATGTGGCGGAAGGCAATGGCCTTTTCCTTAACGCCCATAGCCTTTGCCGCAGTAACAAATTCCTTTTCCCGTTCTGCCAGCACCTGGCCACGCACCAGCTTTGCCAAGCCGGTCCAGCTGAGCAGGCCAAGAATAATCATGATAATGAAAATACGGGTATCCTCTGTCAGGTTGCTGTTCTGCAAGACTGCCGACAGCACCAGTGCGAAAGGCAGGAAGGGAATCGCGGAGAAAATCTCCGTAACACGCATCAGCAGCAAGTCAACCATACCGCCGAAATAACCGGACACACAGCCGATAATCACGCCGATGATGGTAGACACAATCACGGCTACTGCGCCGATGGTCATGGTCATGCGGCCGCCGTTCATAACACGGTTGAATACATCACGGCCCAGATCGTCTGTGCCGAACAGGTAGCCCTTCAGGCCCCATGCGTCCACAAACTTGCCGTCGTTATAGGCATAGTTCTGGAAGCCGGTGGAAATAATGGTATCCACGGTACCCAGATCTTCGGGAATCTCGGTCTGACCCAGTTTGCCGTTACCCCAGGCAAAAGCCTTGCCGCTCTCGGTTACCAGAGAGAAGTGGCGGGCGCCGGCAGTCAGGCTGACGATGTTCTCCTGATTGGTGGCGGGCTCTGCGCCCTCGTAGCCCAGAGTCATAATCTGGTTATCGTCCAGCAGCAGCACAACACGGTCGCCGGTGGAAACAATGTCCACAACCTTGCGGTTGCCGATAGCCTCCAGGGTATCTACACCCCTGTAGAAGGAATACTGCTTGTTGGCGCCGGTAATGAACTGACCGTCGGTGGTAATCACAAAGATGTCGGAATTGGTGAAGCAGACCTTCTCTACAGTGAGATTTTGCTGCTTCAGAACCTTATAAACGGACTCCAGGTTCATGCCGGCAGCCTGCGTGTTGCCCCAGGCATGGAGCGTGCCGTCCTTCATCAGCAGGGCGGTCATCTGGTTGCCGCAAATCAGCTGCTTGACATTGTTGATGTCCACCTTGCCGTTGATCAGCTCGTCGGGCTGCAGGTACTTACAGGTATCTGCCATACGGCCGTCGGTGCCGTACTGGCCGTTGTTATAGTCGCCCCATGCGTACATCTTGCCATCGTCAGCAATAACCACACAGTGGTCAGCGCCGGCGGCGCCGTATACGATGTTGGCATTCTTCACTTCCTCGGGAATGTTCATAACATTCATACGGGGATTCTTGGAGAATGTGTTGAAATAGCCCCACATGTGCACATCGCCGTTTTTATCCACACCCAGAGTAAAGGAGCCTCTGGAGGAGATAGCCAAGGGGCTGTCCTTCATGACAGAAGGAATGTTCATCATGTTCATGGTGGGTCCAATGTTTTTGTGCAGGGACTCTGAATAAGACAGGTCAATGGGGCTAATCATCGGGCCAATGAACACAAACAGGAACATGCAGCACAGCACAATCACCGCAGTGGTGGCAATGGGCTTGCGGAAAAACCGCTTCACTGCCTGCTTGGTGGGGCTGTCGAAGCTCTCCTGCAACGGGTCCCGCTCTCCCAGGCTGCCTACAAACAGGCGGCGCAGCAGCAAGCCAAAGGAGGAACGTTTTTGTTTATTTTTGCTCATAATTCTTCCTCTCCTTACTTGCTTACACGAATCCGGGGGTCAGCAATGCCGTAGGCAATATCAATCACGAGATTGCCCAGCAGACCGATAATGACATAGAACATTTGCAGAAGCAGAACCACCTCAAAATCCTTGCCGTTCAATGCTTCAATATAGATCCGGCCCATACCGTTCAGGCCGAAGATATTTTCAATCATAATAGAGCCGGAGAAAATACCCAGGAACCAGCCAATCACCAGTGTGATGATGGGCACCAGTGCGTTTCTCCATGCGTGGCTGTAAATAACAACCTTTTCCCGCAGGCCCTTGGCCCGCGCGGTGCGGATGCAGTCCATGCTCAGCGCTTCCGTCATAGAGGCGCGAACATAACGGGTCATACCGCCCAGGGAGCAGAAGGTCATAACAACAAGAGGCAGTCCCATATAGTACAGCTCATCCAGGAACTTCTGCATACCCACATAGTTGGAGCCGGGTGTTTTCATACCGGAAACAGGGAATACCGGAATCACAATCGCCAGCAACCAAATAAACAAAATCGCCGTAACAAAGGTAGGGATACTGTAGCCGATAATGGTACCGACCTGCAAGGCCGTATCCCGTTTTCCGCCGCGGTGAACCGCGCAGAAAATTCCAAGGGGAATGGTTATCCCCAGCGCCAGCACTGTGGCGAAAATATTGATAAAAATAGTATTACGCATCGGCTCTTGCAGAACATCCTGAGCCGGCTTGTCATACTGATAGCTGTAACCGAAATCGCCCTGCAGGATACCCTGGTAGGTGCCGTTAATGGGCACTACGCCCAGCCACCCCAGATATCGCACAAAGACATTTTGGTCCAATCCCATTTCCTTTCGCAGCTCTTGATATTTCATTTCAAAAGCCACAGGGTCTTTCTTATAAACATCCTTGAATTGTTCAACTTCTGCTCTTGCTCTGTCATAGGGAATCATGGCATAGACCAGATACATCAACAAAGAAAGAATCAGGAATACAATCAGAACGTATCCCAAACGTTTTAGTATATATTTACCCATAATAAGATTCCATACCTTCCTCCCCGTTCCCTTTCGGGTTGACAGTGAATGATAGGGGCGACTCGAGAGCCGCCCCTATCACCGGATTTGTCTTCAGAATAATTACGCGGATAAGATTCTATTGATTACTCGGCGTTAGCAACGGTGCAGTACAGCAGAGCATCAATGGGGCTCCAGAACGGGGAAGTCTTGAAGTTCTGAATCTTTGCGTTGTAGATATCGAAGTAGTAGTTGGAGTACAGGGGGATATCGGGCATCAGTTCATTCCATCTCTCGATGTATGCCTGCCACCATGCGTTGTACTCTTCAGTGGTAGTTGCGTCGTAAACCATGGCCATGGAGATGTAGTCCATACCCAGCTTGCCATTGGAGGCAGCAACTGCGTCAGCATAGGACAGCTTGGTGTGAGAGCCGTCAGCTGCGTAGTAGGGGAATGCTACGTCGTACTCGTCATACAGCTTGTTGACGGAGTAGCCGAAGTAGTCGGGATCCAGGGACCAGTTCCAGCTGTAGTCATAAACAGCGCTGTTCCAGCCGGTAGCCAGGTTGAACATGCCGTAGGTGGGAGTTCCGCCGTAGCCGTAGGAAGGCTCACGGTAGATTTCGCCCAGCAGCTTGTCGAAGTCGCCAACAGTGGAGCGAACCACCATGCCGATGGCCTTCACGTCGTCGGTGTCAACCAGACGGGCGCCCAGCATATCGGTAACGTCGTTGTTGGTGGTGCCGAACCAGTTGATAACACAGGGCATGTAGTACTCGCCGCCGATTTCAACGGTCTTGTACTCCTTGCCGTCGGTGTTGGCAACGGAAGCATAGGTCTTGTTGATGCCGTCCAGAACATTGGCTTCTTCAGCAGTCAGCTTCTTGTAACGAACAGCGTCGGTGCCCTCTACGAAGGCCTCGCCCTTCTCGTTGTAGGTCCAGCCATCGGCAATCAGAGCCTGCTTTGCATTCTCAACAGAGTATGCGTACTCAATCAGGTCGATGTCGTCCTTAACGGCATTCCACATATCAAAGTCGGGGGAGTAGGGTCCGTAAATAACGGTGCCGTAACCACCGGTGAAGGTGTCGGCGAATTCAGTGGTGTTCAAAACGTAGGCAATAGCCTGACGGACGGAAGCAAACATGGTGGGTCCGAAGTCGCACTCGAACTGCAGCTTGCCGTAGCCGGCGCGCTGATAGTGAACTTCTGCGAACTTGCCGTTGCTCTCGTCGATGGCAGCCAGGGCAGCCTTGGTGTCGGCGCCGCCGGTGATGCCAGCAAGGATATCAACCTGGCCGGTCTTGAACTGGTCCAGCTGAGTATCCTGAACGATCTTGGTGTAAACAATGGTCTTGATGGAAGGCTTCTGGCCTTCGAAGTTACCTGCGAAGTTGGGGTTCAAGGTCAGGGTAGCCTGCTTGGTGCCCTCATCCCAGTCGCTGATGGTGTAAGCGCCGGAAGTGGGGTACTTGTTCCAGTCGTAGCGGGCTTCCTTGATGTGAGCAGACTTGGCATAGGTCAGAGCCTCGGCAGTGGAGTCGGCAGCCTTCTCGTACCAAGCGTCGGACAGGTAAGCGCCGTTGCCGTCGTCCTTAACCTCAACGCCGGTGCCCAGCACCAGCTCCAGAGCGTAGGGAGAAACAGCACCGTAGGTGTTTGCGTAGTAGTAGGGGTAGTAGCCCTTGGCAGCGTCGATGGTCAGGGAGAACTTGTAGTCGCCCAGCAGACGAACGCCGGAGAACTCCTTGGTAGCGCCCTCAACGGTAACGTCAGCGCCGCAGTAAGCGTTGAAGCTGTCGAAGCCTACCATAGCCTGGCCGGACTTGCCGGTGTGGCCAGCGTTAACAGATACGGGGGAGCTGAATGCCAGAACGTAGGCCAGATAGTTAGCAGCCTTAACCTCGGAGCCGTCGCTGAACTTCAGGCCGGGGTTAATCTCGATGGTAACTACCAGGTTGCCAGCGGCATCCTCTTCTTCGGTATGGGACTTAACAACAGTGTTGTTCCATACGTAAGCGCCACCCTGGTTGGTCTCCATGGTGGAGTAGCCGGTGATCATCTTGTTGATGTCCTGGTCGGAAGCGCCGGCGGAGCTGCCGCCGAAGCCGGGCCAACGGAAATCGCCGGACAGGTCAGTAGTGCTACCAACAACGACTTTGTTCTCGTTCTTAGCAGCATTTGTGCTGGGGTTGCAGCCTGCCATAACGGTCATAACCATGATAACAGCCAGCAACAATGCGATTAGTTTCTTCATTTTGCTTTTTCCTCCTATAATAGTTGGTGCATTTGCTCATATATCCTAACACCTTGGGATAGAATCCATGAGTAAACTTATCACTATTTTACTGTTACAGCAGCAAAAAGTCAAACATTTTTTGATATTTTATACAAAACAACCAAAACTTATACAAGGCGAATCGTTTGATTTTGTACGGGTAGACAGAAAACCAGCCAAAAGTTGGTTATTCTCCACAGGAAAACAACCGTCTTTCCTGCAAAATACACCTACTTCCTTCCCTACATTCGTCCGTCTTCGGGAGAAAAATCCCAAATTGACATTCCCCTGCCCCCGTGGTATGATGAAGCCACCATGAAACCGGAGGCGCAATTATGCAGTTTTTACTTATGGCGCTGCTTGCCTTGGGCATCACAGCGGCTGACCAAATCACCAAATATCTGGTGGTTGCAAACATTCCCCTCTATGGCGAAGTGCCGTTTATTCCCGATGTGCTGCATCTGACCTATGTGCAGAATACTGGGGCCGCCTTTTCCATGCTTCAGGGAATGCAGTGGCTGTTCGCTGTGATATTTCTTCTGCTCACCGTTTTGCTCTTCTGGGAGTACTTCAAGTCCCCCCTGCCCTTTACCCGGCTGGAGCGGCTGTGCATTGCCGCTGTATACGGCGGTGGTCTGGGAAATATGATTGATCGGGTGCGCCTTGGCTATGTGGTAGACATGATTGAAACCCGGTTCATTCAATTCCCTATATTTAATGTAGCAGATTGCTTTATTACCTGCGGCAGCATCCTGCTTCTGGTGCATCTGATATTCTTTAACCGCAATTTCTGGAAGGATGAGAAAAAGTGATTCTCCATGCAGACATTCCCGGGGAACGGCTGGACGCCTTTCTGGCCCGCTGTGGGGAAAATCTTACCCGCAGCGCCGCCCAAAAGCTGCTGGACGGGGGCTTCGTTACCCGCAACGGCAAGCCGGGAAAGAAAAACGACAAGCTGAATATGGGGGACACGGTGGAATATACCGTTCCGGAGCCCACCGCCACGGATATTCTCCCTGTGGAAATTCCTTTGGACATCGTCTATGAGGACGAGGACGTTTTGGTGATTAACAAGCCCAAGGGTCTGGTGGTGCACCCTGCCTCCGGCCATCAGCAGGATACCCTGGTAAACGGTCTGCTGTTCGCCAAAGGGGACACCCTCTCCGGCATCAACGGGGAATTGCGCCCCGGTATCGTCCACCGCATTGACAAGGACACCTCCGGACTACTGGCGGTGGCAAAAAATGACCTTGCCCACACTGTGCTGGCAAGTCAGCTGAAGGACCACACCATGGCCCGCACCTACGAGGCCATTGTATGCGGCAGTTTTCGGGAGGACTCCGGCACTGTGGACGCCCCCATCGGCCGCCACCCGTCAGACCGCAAGAAAATGTGCGTTACCCAACGCAATTCCAAGGAAGCCATTACCCACTGGGAGGTAGTTGCCCGTTATAAGGGCTACACTCACATTCGCTGCCGCCTGGAAACCGGCAGAACCCACCAAATCCGTGTTCACATGGCCCACATCGGCCACCCCATTTTGGGGGACACGGTTTACGGCCGCAAAAAGCCGGAGCTGGGTCAGAGCAGCCAGTGCCTCCACGCAAGCCAGCTCTGCTTCCGCCACCCCCGGGATCTGCGCCCGATTCTGGTTCTGGCTCCCCTGCCGGCGTATTTTGCCCAGGTTCTGGAAAAGCTGGAGAAAATAAGCGGTACCGGCTGACGGCTACCCTTATTGCAAAGGAACTTACCCTATGACCTACGAAGCTTGCAATTTATGCCCCCGAATGTGCGGCGTAAACCGCGCCGCGGGAGAATTGGGCTATTGCCGCTGTCCCGATACTGCGCTGGTGGCCAAAACCATGCTCCACAAGTGGGAAGAACCTGTGCTGGCAGGCCCCGGAGGAAGCGGCGCGATTTTCTTTGGCGGCTGTACCCTGGGGTGCAAATACTGCCAAAACGCCGCCATCAGCCACACCCCCACAGGCCGGGCGCTGGACAGCGCCGCCCTGCGGCAGGAAATGGAGCGGCTGATTGCCCAAGGCGCGGAAAACATCGATTTGGTTACGCCAACCCAATTTCTGCCCACAATTTTGCCTGCCCTGACGCCGAAGCTGCCTGTGCCGGTGGTGTACAACTGCGGCGGCTATGAACGTGCAGAAACCCTCCGCGCGCTGGAGGGCTTGGTGGATATTTACCTGCCGGACATGAAGTACGGGGATAACGCTCTGGCAAAAGCCCTGTCCGGTGTGGACAATTACAAAGAGATTGCCGCCAATGCCATCCGGGAAATGGTGCGGCAAACCGGCCCCGTTCAGCTGGAGCACGGAAAAATGCGCCGGGGCGTGCTGGTGCGGCACCTGATTCTGCCGGGACAGGTGGAAAACTCTCTGAAGATACTGGATTATCTGGGAGAGCATTTCCAAAAAGGCGAAATCCTGGTGAGTCTAATGGGGCAATACACCCCCATGGGAAACTTAAACGCCCCCTACAACCGAAAAATCACCCAGGACGAATACCTGGCGGTACTCAGCTGGATGTACCTCAACGGTCTGGAGGGTTTCGTGCAGGAGCAGGACGCGGCAAATGCCGCCTATATCCCCCAATTTTAGAAAAGGACGGGAGCAGATTTCTCTGCTCCCGTTTTGCATTTAGAATTTTGGCTTTATCGCCTTGTGGTAATGGGCATAGGTACAGGGGCTTTTGGAGGAAAGCACCCTGGCGCGCTCTACCTCGGCAATGAACAGCATGTGGCTTCCCAGGTCCCGTTTCTCCAGCACCTTGCACGAGAGCATGGCGTTGGTCGGCTCAGTGAGGTACAAAATGCCGTTTTCGCTTCGGGCGACCTTGTCATAGGAAGCGAATTTGTCCACATCCGCCCCGGACTGCATGCCAAAGTGGCGAACGACCTCAAAGGGCGTATCCTCTGTCAGCACACTGATATTAAACGCGCCGGTGCGCTCAATCATTTGCCGGGTAAGATTGTGCTTCTCCACCGAAATCACCAGTCGGGTTGGCTCCAGCGCCACCTGGAAACAGGTGTTTACGATACAGCCGTTGTCTTTGTCCGACTCCCGGGCAGTCAGCACAAACAGACCATAGGTCAAATTGTACAGCGCCTCGGGGTCTTCCGCAGGTAACTCCTGCTTAGCGAAAGTAGCGCTCCAGCAGGCCCTTCAGCGCCTTGCCGTGGCGAGCCTCATCCCGGGCCATTTCATGTACCGTGTCATGAATGGCGTCCAGGCCGTTTCTCTTGGCGCAGGCGGCCAGGTCAAACTTGCCGGCAGTAGCGCCGAACTCGCAGTCTACCCGCCATGCCAGATTGTCCTTGGTGGTGGCCTTCATGTTGGGCTCCAGATCCTCGCCCAGCAGTTCTGCAAACTTAGCGGCATGCTCAGCCTCTTCAAATGCAGCCTTCTCCCAGTACAGGCCGATTTCGGGATAACCCTCGCGATGAGCGATACGAGCCATGCACAGGTACATACCCACTTCGCTGCACTCGCCGTTGAAGTTGGCCATCAGCTGCTCGAAGATGAACTTCTTGTCTTCCTCGGAGATGTCGGGGTTGTTCTTGACGGTCTTTGCGTACACGCCGTACTCGTGCTCAGCGGCCAGCTTGCCCTCTTCCATTACCTTGAACTTGGTGCCGGGAACCTTACAAACGGGGCAGACAAAACCCTCGGGCATCACTTCTGCTTCATGGACATAACCGCAAACGGGACAAACAAACTTTTTCATAATATTTTCCTCCACATAATTTATTATATAGTAAACTATTTCTTGCCTCTCCCTCTGGGAGAGGTGGCCGGAATCTTTGATTCCGGTCGGAGAGGGTTTTGTTATTGCCCTCTCAGTCAAAAATCAGAGATTTTTGCCAGCTCTCCCAAGGGGAGAGCCAAGCTTTACGCTTCTTCTTCAAACTGGTCGGGGCCTACGCCGCACAGGGGGCACTCGTAATCTTCGGGCAGTTCGTCGCCTTCGTAGACATAGCCGCAAACCACGCAAACATACTTCTTCATACCGCTTCCTCCTTGTTAGTTTCAATACAGTTCCGGCACGTACCGGTAAGGGTTATTTGACAGCCTGTGATCTGACTGCCCAGGTCGTGCTCTGCCGATGCCCTTAGGCTTGGCAGATTGGGCACCCCATCAATGTCCTGCACGCATCCGCATTCGGTGCAGATAAAGTGGACATGGGAGTGGGTATCCCCGTCAAAGCGCTCCACACCCTTGACCGTGCCCAGGCTGTTAATCAGTCCCTGCTCCTTGAAAAGGGAGAGGTTCCGATACACCGTGCCCAGTGACAGGTCGGGGATCTCCGGCTTCAACTGGTTGTAGACCCAGTCCGCGGAGGGATGCACCTTGGTTTCGCGCAGGCAAGTCAGGATGGCGTCACGCTTGCGAAAGTGTTTTGACGAATGTTCCATGATGACCTCCCGTTCTTAAATAAGAATCATTCTTGTTTACGAGCACATCATAGCATATCATTTTCTATTTGTCAATAGGAATTATTCTCATTTAGAAAATTTTTTTAGCCTTCCCATGGGGGAAGGTGCCCCCAAAGGGGGCGGATGAGGGTAATAACCGCCGAAGGCGGAAAAATAAATCTGTGTTTGAGCGACTACGTCGCTGTAACTACCCTCATCCGTCTTTTTCGCCCGTTCCGGTCGAAAAATCCACCTTCCCCCAGGGGAAGGCTTGAAATTCCCTTTTGTCTGTGGTATATTTTCTTGTTGGTAAGAAAATCATAAGACAGTTACGCAGCAAAGGAGCGCGAATTATGGCCTCACAAGAAAAAATCCGCAATATAGCCATCATCGCCCACGTTGACCACGGCAAGACAACCCTGGTGGACGAACTTTTGAAACAGGGCGGTATTTATCGGGAAAACCAGGCCACCCAGGATCGGGTCATGGACTCCGGTGACCTGGAGCGGGAGCGCGGCATCACCATTTTGGCGAAAAACACTTCCGTATATTATAAAGATACAAAAATCAACATCGTGGACACCCCCGGCCACGCGGATTTCGGCGGCGAGGTGGAGCGGATTCTCAAGATGGTCATCGGCGTTATTCTCCTGGTGGACGCCGCCGAGGGCCCCATGCCCCAGACCCGCTTTGTTCTCCAGAAGGCTCTGGAGCTGGGTCACAAGGTCATTGTGGTGGTCAATAAGATTGACCGTCCCGATGCCCGGATCCATGAGGTCATGGACGAGGTTCTGGAGCTTCTGCTGGATCTGGATGCTACGGACGAGCAGTTCGACTCTCCCACCATTTTCTGCTCTGCCCGGCAGGGCATTGCCTCCTACGGCCCCGACCAGAT
>JAZOQT010000066.1:0-16701 GCA_045656245.1 Faecousia sp. | reverse complement strand
GGCACGCGAGCTGGGTTCAGAACGTCGTGAGACAGTTCGGTCCCTATCTGTTGCGGGCGTAAGAGATTTGAAGGGAGCTGTCCTTAGTACGAGAGGACCGGGATGGACGTACCTCTGGTGCACCAGTTGTCCTGCCAAGGGCATAGCTGGGTAGCTATGTACGGACGAGATAAACGCTGAAAGCATCTAAGCGTGAAACTCTCCCTAAGATGAGATCTCTCATCCTTTATGGAGTAAGGGCCCAGGAAGACTACCTGGTTGATAGGCGTGAGGTGGAAGTGCAGTAATGTATGCAGCTGACACGTACTAATAGCCCGAGGGCTTGACCTACAAAGAATATGCAGGTGAGCCTTGCTTTGAGGAGTTATACATTGTTCGGTTTTGAGGGTGCGATGAGCATTCTCAAAGGAAGAAGAACCTGCACCTTTAGCTCAGTTGGTAGAGCAACTGACTCTTAATCAGTGGGTCCCCGGTTCGAGTCCGTGAAGGTGCACCAATGGCCCGTTGGTCAAGCGGTTAAGACACCGGCCTCTCACGCCGGTAACGGGAGTTCGATTCTCCCACGGGTCACCAAAAGTTAATAAGTTGGTTTTGATTGTCGTGTGGGTCCACCTGTTCCCATCCCGAACACAGAAGTTAAGCACACGTACGCCGACGATAGTTGCCGGGCGACTGGCTGTGAAAATAGGTAATGCCAACATATTATAGACCTCGCTGCTTCTGCAGCGGGGTCATTTTTTACGGAAACGGCAGACGGTCCGCCAGATGACATATGACGATATTGTATGTAGGGCGATGGGGATTGCCATGTCGCTTCGGTCCTCGCAATGACAGTGCAGGAAATGCTTTTTATATTTATAGTTGTAAAATTAGTGTAAATGGTATATAATGAATTAGTCATGAATTTATGGATATTGGAGTTGTAATGATTATGCATTACGATACTTTGGAACTTCAAAACTACTTAAAACCCGGCAAGCGGGTGCACCTTGTGGGCATTGGCGGCGTTTCTATGCGCCCTCTTGGTTTGGTTCTGCAGGGCATGGGGTTGCAGGTCAGCGGGTCGGACATGAACTCCTCCGTTTCCACCGATGAGCTGATTGCCCAGGGGATTACTGTTCACATCGGCCACCGGGGAGAGAATATCCTTGGGGCGGACTGCATTATCCGCACGGCTGCCGTACATAATGACAATCCGGAAATTGCCAGCGCCAGAGCGGCAGGTATCCCTGTATTCGAACGGGCGCAGGCTTGGGGCGTGATTATGCGTGCCTACAAAAATGCCATTTGCGTTTCCGGCACTCACGGAAAAACCACCACCACCTCCATGCTTGCCCACATTCTGATGGAGGCGGAGGCAGACCCTACGGTGATGATCGGGGGATATTTGCCCCTGCTGAAGGCCGGGCATCGGGTAGGCAACGGGGACACCATTTTGCTGGAAAGCTGTGAATACTGCGATTCCTTCCTGAATTTCTTCCCCACATTGGCGGTGGTGCTGAATGTGGAAGCGGATCATCTGGACTATTTTAAGGATTTGCAGGATGTGCAAAAGTCCTTTCGCCAATTCTGCCAGCTTTCCACAGGCTACATTCTTGCCAACGGCGACGATAAGAACACGGTGGAGGCGCTGAAGGGGCTTGACTATGTCAGCTTCGGCTTTGGAGAGGGCAACCGTGTCCATGCCAATGCCATTTCTGACGATTGGCGGCGGTTTGACGTGATTTGCGACGGAGAAAAATACTGCCATTTTGAACTGCCGGTCTACGGCCATCACAATGCCGCCAACGCATTGGCAGCTGCCGGTGTGGCGTGGCTGATGGGCATCCCTGGCGATGCGGTGGAGCGGGGCCTTGCCAGCTTCCACGGCGCAGGCCGCCGTCTGGAATACAAGGGGCGGTTTAACGGGGCGGATATTTATGATGATTATGCCCATCACCCCGGCGAACTGTGTGCCACCATTGAGGCGGTGCAGACCATGGGCTACAAGCGGGTGATTATGGCCTTCCAGCCTCACACCTACACCCGAACCAAGGCGCTGTTTGAGGATTTTATTCAGGAGCTTCGCAAGCCGGATGTGGTGATTCTGGCAGAGATTTATGCCGCCAGAGAGAGAAATACAATTGGCATTTCCTCCATGGATTTGGTGAAAGAGATTCCCGGAAGCATCTTCTGCGAAACGCTGCCGGAGGTTACGGAAGTTCTGAAAAAGCTGGCGCAGCCGGGGGATTTGATTCTCACGGTAGGCGCGGGAGATATTTACCGGGCAGGAGAAAAGCTGCTGAAATAAAGGACCTTTGAAGAAGAGGAATTTATTATGAAAAAGTTGAGTGTATGCGTTTTGTTCGGAGGCATTAGCCCGGAACACGCTGTATCATTGCGGTCTGCGGAATATGTGCTGAACTGCCTGGACAAGGACAAGTATAATGTATTTCCCGTGGGTATTACCGAAAAAGGGGATTGGGTACTGTTTGGCGGCACGGACTATTCCATGCTTCCCAGCGGAGAATGGCAGAATTTCCCTGGCAATCGCCGTGCGGCCATCTCCCCGGTGCGGGGACAGGGGCTTTTGAGCTTCGAGGGCGACTGCGTGGTGCGGGAATGGATTGATGTGGTGTTCCCGGTGCTCCACGGTGAAAACGGGGAGGACGGCTCCGTGCAGGGGCTGTTGCAGTTGGCGGGGATTCCCTATGTAGGCCCCCATGTGTCTGCTTCCGCGGTTGCCATGGACAAAACCCTGACCAAGCTGGTGGCTGACCGGGCAGGGGTTACCCAGGCAGACTGGCACTTGGTGCGCAGTGGGGATTTGGATGCGCATTTGGAGAGTATTTTGGACACGCTGGAGAAGAAATTCTCCTATCCCATGTTTATCAAGCCTGCAGGGACTGGGTCTTCTGTGGGTGTTTCCAAGGCGGCAGACCGTAAGGCCTTACAGACAGCCTTGGTACAGGCGGCAGCATTTGACGCAAAGATCTTGGTGGAGGAATTTATTCACGGCCGTGAGGTGGAGGTTGCCGTTATGGGCAATGAGAATCCCGTCGCTTCCATCTGCGGAGAAATCGATTCCGGCGCTGAATTTTACGATTACGATGCCAAGTATATTACGGATACCTCTGTTGCCTACATTCCTGCCCGGATTTCCGAGGAGATTTCCGAGGAGGTACGGGAGTTGGCAATTAAGGTGTACACCGCCATTGGCTGCCAGGGCTTGAGCCGGGTGGACTTTTTCGTTACCTACCAGGGCGACCGCGTGGTGTTCAACGAGATTAACACCCTGCCGGGCTTTACGTCCATATCTATGTATCCCAAGCTGTTTGCCGCCAGCGGTATTCCAGGGGAGCAACTCATCGACCAGCTGCTGACGCTGGCCATGGAGAGCAAACGATGAAGCAAAAGGTAATGCTTTGGGTGCGGGGACGTCAATCCTACGACGGTCAGGAACCGGATGTCATAGAATTAACCACCGAAGGCACCATGGAGTATCGGGACGGCGGCTGGGACATCTGCTACCAGGAAAGTGATTTGACCGGCCTTGCAGGGGTAACTACCCATTTTCGTGTAGAGCCGGATACCATTACCTTGACACGCACAGGAAAGCTCCATTCCCAAATGGTGTTCCGCCAGGGAGAAAGCAACGACTCTCTGTATGAAATGGAATTTGGGGCGCTTATGCTGACGGTTACCACGAAGCAGATGTTTTTTGACATTTTGCCGGAGGGCGGCAGTATTGACCTGGTGTATGGCATCGTTATTGAAAACAGCGCAGAAGGCCTGGTGGATTACCACCTGGATATTCGGGCAATATAAATATGAAAAGCCGCAGAGTGATCACTCTGCGGCTTTTGCTGTGTATGTTAGGGTTGTGCACCCTCGGGTGCGCCGGTTTCCGTGGGAGAAGCGGTTTCGCTTTCCGAAGGGGTGGGAGCAGGGGTGATTTCTACAATGCTGACAACCACCTTGTTCCGCTTGGCATAAGAGGAGGTGGCAATCAGTTCCTTCCCCATTGCGCGGCCGGTTTCCTTGTCATAGGTACGCTTGTAGGTGCTGACGTTGTAGCCGGTGATGCCGGGGGAGAGAATGTCTCCGTCCTTATGGTTGTTGGGATTGTTCTTGGGAAGGGTTACGGTGTCCGTCCCCGGAGCTTTTGTTTTGGTGGTTTCGTGGACGATTTCCACAGTGTAATCTTTGCTGTCTGTACCCACCAGCTGCAGTTTCAGATAGCCGCCGGTGATCACCGCCTCAATACGAATGGGGTGCTTGGTGGTGTTCTTGAAACGCATATCCATGGTACCGTAGTAAACCTGGGCATCATAGCCCCGATTGACAAAGGTGGGGCAATAGGCGTGGGCATTGCGCTCCAGAATCTGCAGATCCGCCAACAGCGCGCAGCTGTACAGTGCGCTGGAAACCTGGGAAATGCCGCCGCCAACCACGTTGGTCATGGTTTTTCCCACATACTGGGGTACAACCTTGTAGCCCAGCTTTTGCGTGGGCTCACCCACGGCGGTGTTAAAGGAGAATGCCTCTCCTGCCTTGATAATCATGCCGTTGAGGGCGTTGCACACCAGCTCCATGTTGGTGTTCCAATCGGCGTTGGAGGAAACCGGAGTCTGGAACACGGCCAGCACGTTCTGGAATAAATCCTCGGAGATGATTTTGCTGGTGATGTCCGGCTCGATGTAGTGCATAGGAACGGTAAGCGTTTCGCCGTAGTTTGCTTCAGCCACCATCTTCTTCAGCTGCTCCAGGCGGAAGCCGTAGCCGTAAACCTCGGGGGTTACCACATAGGTTTCCGCATCCATGGTGGCGTCCACAGGGGCAGTGCAGAATTGGTTAAACAGCGCCTCGCAGTCCAAATCGTCGGGGGCAATCACACTGCATTCACCGGTAACCTGGAACAGATTTGCGCTGTATGCGTCGATGATTTGTTCAAACAGGCGGTCGGTTTTCAGGCCGTATTCCGCATTGCCGATTTGAATGGTCAGGGTCTGGTAGGTTTTGTTCAGATCAATGGTGTCCGGGTCGGGAGTCTCTGTGGGACGCTGACCCTCAATTTTGTAGGTGGTCTGGGATAGGGTGGTGCTGAACTGCTGTCCCAGGTTGTTTACCGCATTTTGCACAAAGCCTCTGTCCAATGTGAGGTAATTGTCCAAATCAATGACATAGGTAGAACTCTGCACCAGTTTTTGCGCCTGCTGCCGCTGGGCCCGGGTGCCGGTGCGGCCAAAGTCGTAAGCCGCCTGGGCAACTGCCTCTACGTCAAGATAAACACCGGTGTCCTTGGGAGAGAGGGTGATGGTGGTGTCGAGAACCTGTACCGTCATATCCAGAACACTGTATGTGTTGTCTGTAGCCTCATAAAGAGCGGATTCGGCCTGCTCCTTGGTCATGCCCCCAAGGTCCACACCTGCGGCGTAGACATTGTTAAGAATCAACCCGTTGTCGCTGGTGTTGCTTAAGCTGCCAATCAAAATGGCGATGATGGCAATTAACACTACCGCGGCCACAGAGCAAACGGCAATTAAGGTGATTTTCTCTTTCTTTTTTCTTGCGGTCTGGGCGGCAGAGCGCTGCTCAGTGTGGGTGCTGTTGCGGCGGCGGGGTGTTGCAGGCTGGTTTTGAGGCTGGGAAGTGGCCTGCGCGGGAGTGGCTGTAATGCTGCCGGGACTGACAAATACCCGCTGAGTAGCATCGGTATCTGCAGGAAGCTCCTCTTTGGGCTGATTGGGCTTTTGTGTGCCGATGATGTCCACATATTCCCAGTCAGTTTGCCTGGCGGATTGGTTACCAATCCGGGTCTCATCCATGTGTTCTTTATTGATGGTAATCATCTCCTGTCTTTTGACGGGGATTGCCGTCGAAAGTGCATAGCAATTTGTAATAGTATATCATATTTTTCGAAAAAAGCAATGGCGAGGGTGTGAATTTCCTGTGAAGACACCCTTAATGCTGGCTGCAAGCCTGCAGCCGCTGGATAAACACCTTACTTTGCCGCAGGCTATCCACACCCGTGGCCAGCTTGAGCCGCAGGGTAGGCTGCTTGGCGGTAGCCACAAACAGCACCCGATTCTTATAATCCGGGTCGGCGCACAGGGCACTGACTGCCTCAAAATCCAGGTTGCAAAGGGTAAACAGCACGTCCGAGGCCTTTTGCCGAATGTCCTGCACACCAACCTGCTGCGCCTGGGCGCGGAGCAGAGCGATGTCAATCAGGTTCAAAACGCCCTTGGGAGGCTCACCGTAACGGTCGATGATTTCATCCAGCAAATCGTCGGCATCCGCCTGCGTGCGCACGGCTGCCATACGGCGGTACAAATCCATGCGCTCCTCACCCCGGGAAACGTAGTCCTTATCCACATTGGCAGTAACGTTCAAATCCGCAGTGCAGTCCGGCGCCTTGGGCTTTTCTCCACGCTCCTCCAAAACCGCCTCGTCCAGCAGCTTCAGGTACATATCGTAGCCCACGCTCATCATGTGTCCGGACTGCTCGGCGCCCAGCAGGTTTCCGGCGCCCCGGATTTCCAAATCCCGCATGGCGATTTTGAAGCCGGAGCCAAATTCGGCAAAGTCCCGAATGGCGCTGAGCCGTTTTTCTGCCACCTCCGTGAGGTTTTTATCCGGACGGTAGGTGAAATAGGCGTAAGCATGACGGGTGGACCGGCCCACACGGCCACGAAGCTGGTGCAGCTGGGACAGACCGAAGCGGTCAGCATTTTCGATAATTAGGGTGTTGGCGTTGGGAATGTCCAAACCGGTTTCAATGATGGTGGTGCAAACAAGAACCTGGATTTCACCCTCTGCCATGGCCTGCATTACATCACTCAAGGCGTCCTCGCCCATTTGCCCGTGGGCAACGCCTACGGACAGGCCGGGAATCCTGCGGCGCAAGGCGCCGGCGCACTGGTCAATGGTTTCGGTGCGGTTGTGCAGATAGTAAACTTGACCGCCCCGCTCCACCTCCCGGCGAATGGCATCATCAATAATGGCGTTGTTGTGTTCCATCACGAAGGTCTGCACCGGATACCGGTCTGCAGGGGGTTCTTCGATGGTGGACATATCCCGTATGCCGGACAGGGCCATGTTCAGCGTACGGGGAATGGGGGTAGCAGACAGGGTAAGCACATCTACGCCTTTGGCAAGCTCCTTGAGGCGCTCCTTGTGGCTGACACCGAAGCGTTGCTCCTCATCTACAATGAGCAGCCCCAAATCTTTAAACGCCACCGTTTTTTGCAGCAGCTTGTGTGTGCCGATAATCAAATCTACTCCGCCGGTTTGCAGATTTTGCAGAGTTCTTTTTTGTTCAGCGGGGGTGCGGAATCGGCTTAAGATATCAATATTCACAGGAAAGCCCCGGAAACGGGCAACAGCGGTTTGATAATGCTGCTGGGCCAAAACGGTGGTGGGAACCAGAATAGCGGCCTGCTTGCCGTCCATAATGGCCTTCATCACCGCCCGAAGGGCAACCTCGGTTTTGCCGAAGCCTACATCGCCACACAGGAGTCTGTCCATGGGAACGGGGGATTCCATATCCCCTTTGATTTCTGCAATGCAACGCAGCTGGTCGTCGGTTTCCGGATAGGGGAAATTGTCCTCAAATTCCTTTTGCCAGGGAGCATCGGCGGCAAAGGCATAGCCCTCCTGTCGCTTTCTGGCGGCATAAAGCTGAATCAGCTCTCCGGCCATGTCTTTTGCAGCTTTTCGCGCTTTGGCCTTGGTCTTCTGCCAGGCATCGGAGCCGATTTTGTTTAATCGGACAACGCTGTCCTCACCGCCACCGCCGATGTATTTGCTTACCATATCCAGCTGGGTGGCCGGGACAAACAGGGTGTCGCTTCCCTGGTAGGCGATTTTCAGATAATCCTTCACCGCGCCGTCCACCTTGATTTGCTCCATGGCAACAAAGCGGCCGATGCCGTAATTTTCATGCACCACCAAATCTCCGGGAGTCAGGTCTGTAAAGGAATTTAGCTTTTGCCGGTTGGTGGCTTCCTTTTTTACTTTTCTCTTTGGGGCGGTTTTCCCGATTAACTGACCCTCAGTGAGAATCACCATACGGGAATTGGGATACTCCATACCCACAGGTAAAATGCCCTCGGTGAGAAAAATCTGTCCCGGCTGGGGCATTTCGGTGAGGGGAATGGACAAAAGGGCGGGCAGGCCCTTTTCTCGCAGAAGCTCCTGGAGAAGCTCTGCCCGACGACGTGTGCCGCAGAGTACCAGAGAGGAAAAAGCCATTTTCTGATAGTGAGAAAGGTCAGCTACGGCGGTGTCAAGGTTGCTGGCATAGCCCGGAAGCTGCTTTGCCTGCATGGGAAGAAGCTGCTTGGGGCTGCATTCACTGGGATAGGAGGTGCCCCCGAAGGCGTCAAAATACAGCACATTTCTGCCCTGCAGATAGGCGCAAAAGTCCTCCCATTGGCAGATATAGTCGCACAGCTCACCGGCGAGAAGCCCCTCCTGGAGCATACCGTCCAACAGCATGCCCATTTCCTCTGTGCGGGCCCTGGCGGAGCGTTTGATAGCGCCCTGGTCGCACAGAATCACCGTGGCATTCTCAGGGATATAATCCGCGGCTGTGGCAAATTCCGGATAAATCAGCGCCATATAGCGGTCAGAAGCAGGGTTTTGCAGCTGATTTTCATACTTACTGCAATCCCGCTCCAGTGTTTGTATCAGCGTCTCATTCATGTTCTTTCGCCGCTTCTGCCGTGCAATCAGCCCTTGCAGGTCCTGGCACAGACCTGCAAGACCGTTGGGGTGCAGACGGGGCTGGGTTTCTCCCACAGGCAGAATAACCACCTGCTGGGTGTTTTCCCTGCGACGCTGGGTGTCGGTATCAAAATAGCCCATACTGTCCAGCTCGTCGCCAAAAAATTCCGCACGGAAGGGCAGGTCTGCGGCGGGGGAAAACACATCAAGAATACCGCCGCGCACAGCGAACTGGCCGGGCCCTTCTACCATGGCGCATCGGCTGTAGCCTGCGGCGGTAAGCCGGGCAATCAGACTGTCCATGGGGTATTCCTTGCCGGTTTCCAGGGTAAACGCCGCCCGGGAAAGGACATCCGGGGGCACTGTGCGCTGGCAAAGGGCGTCCCAGGGAAGAATCTGCAGGCGGGTATTACCCTGCTGGAGGTCATACAACTGGCGCAGGCGCTTTTGCTCCCAGCCACGGGAAACGACCGCAGAATCATAAAGCGTCAGCTCTCTGCCGGGGAGAGAGGGGAATACTTCCCCCAAAAAGCATTTCAGTTCTTCCTGCAGCTTTCGCGCTGCCATTTCGTCCTGGCACAGAACCACCATGGGCGCAGAGGTATCGCCATATAATCCTGCGATGATATGGCTGCGGCAAATCTGACCGATTCCTGTAACGGCGGCGGATTCGCCCTTGGAAAGGGCGGACAGCAGCGCGGTGTATTCCGGAATGGTTTTTAAGACGGATAACAGATTTTCCATGGTTTTTCCTCCACGCAACAACGCGGAAAGGGGGAAAATACCCCCCTTTCCGTGGTTTTACAACAAATATTCTGTCATTGCAAGCCGGTGCGCACACCGGCTTGGAAATCCCCTCAAATTAAGGGGTGCTGCCGTTAAAGCGGTTTGCCGCCTCCGGCACACCGGATTGTACAATGCACAGCGCCGCTTCTGCCGCTCGCTCCAGAGCGGAGGACAGAGCCTTTTCCTCCTGGGCGGAGAAAGAGGACAGCACCCAGTCTGCCAAATCCTGCTCCGGATGGGCTTTGGCCCCCACGCCAATTTTGACTCTGGGGAAGTCCTGACTGCCCAGCTGGGAAATAATGGATTTAATGCCGTTGTGGCCGCCGGCAGAGCCGTTGCTGCGAATCCGCAGCCTGCCCGGTTCCAGAGAAATGTCGTCAAACAAAACTACGATTCTCTGGGGAGGCACATGGAAATAGGCGCTGAGCTGCACAACAGAGCTTCCGGACAGATTCATATAGGTCTGTGGCTTCAACAGAAGCAGCTTTTTGCCGCCGTAGCTGACCTGCCCATACAGCCCTTGAAACTTGGCTTTGTTTACCTTGCAACCCAGTTTTTCCGCCAGGATATCCAAAGCGCGAAAGCCACAGTTGTGGCGGGTGCTTTCGTATTCCTTGCCAGGGTTGCCTAGCCCGACAATGAGCCAGCTTTCCGCAGTTTTCCCGAACATCAGAACAGGTCGGCGATGGAAGTACCGCCGTGGACGTGGGAAATGGCGCGGGCGAAGATGGGCGCTACGTCCAGGAACTTAATCTTGCCGCTGGGTGTGTTACCCACCTGAGGAATGGTGTTCAAAAACACCATTTCTTCAATGGGGCTGGCCTCAATTCGATCATAAGCAGGACCGGAGAGGACACCGTGGGTTGCGCAGGCGTACACAGCCTTGGCACCGCCTACATCCACCAGAGCCTGGGCGGCGTTGCACAGGGAACCGGCGGTGTCAACCATGTCGTCATACAGAATGCAGGTCTTGCCCTTCACATCGCCGATGACGTTCATAACCTCGCAGACATTGGCCTTCTGGCGGCGCTTGTCTACAATGGCCAGGCCCATATGTACCTTTGCGGCAAAGGTACGGGCGCGGGCAACGGAGCCTACGTCAGGGGAAACTACCACAAACTCATCGTGGTTGTACTTGTCCTCGGGGAATTTTTCCAGATAATAATTTACAAAAGTGGGGTTGCCGTAGAGATGGTCCACAGGGATATCAAAGAAGCCCTGAATCTGGGCAGCATGCAAATCCATAGTCAGCACCCGGTTGGCGCCGGCGGCGGTAATCATGTTTGCCACCAGCTTGGCGGAGATGGGGTCTCTGCTCTTGGCTTTGCGGTCCTGACGGGCGTAGCCGAAGTAGGGAATGACGGCGGTAATGCGGCCGGCGGAAGCGCGGCGGCAGGCGTCAATCATAATCAGAAGCTCCATCAGCCGGTCGTTAACGGGCTTGCAGGTGGACTGAACCAGAAACACATCCGCGCCACGGACGGTTTCATACAGGGAAACAGAGGCCTCGCCATCTGCAAAGGTCTTGACCTCACTGTTGCCCAACGCAATACCCAGCTCCTTGCAAATGGTTTTGGCAAACTCGGGATTGGAGTTGCCGCAGAATACCTTAATATTCTCTCCGTACGCAATCATCAGAACTACCTCACTTAAATTCTATTTCTTATTTTTGCCGTATGGCACATATCCAAAACTATTATACCACCCAATCTATGGAAAAAGCAACACCAAACACGGGAAAATAAACACGAATTTATGGAGAAAAATGGGGCTTTCTTCGGTAAAACTGGCTATGGTAAAAAATTCCTCTCCGACAGAAAGTCGGAGAGGAATAAATAGATGCAAATTATTGCTCCTTACGGGCGGCTAATTCATCCTGCATTCTGGTGAGGGTCTTCTTATCCAAGTTATACACCAGGCCCAAACCAACGAACACAAACAGGCCGGCGACCAGGAACAAAACGGCAACCAGGGAACGAATCTGGAGCGCATTTTCCCAGGAGATCAGAGCGGGGTCAATGATTTCAGCGCCGGTTTCGGGGTCGATGGCGTTATTGACGTAGCCCATGGTACCCATAATGGCAACGGCAACAGCAGGGCCGACACCCTGAGCCAGCTTCCGGAAGAAGGAGTGCAGAGAGTAAACAATACCTTCCTCCCGCTTGCCGGTCTTCCACTCGTTGTAATCAATCGCATCGCCCATCATAGCCCAGGATACGGTGGAGTAGATGCCCAGGCCCAAAGAGCAAACCAATTGGGCGACCACGTACACAATCAGGTCAATGTGGGTATTGCCCTTGCTGACGGGAATCAGACCCAGAGGGGCGGCAAACATAATCAGCGCGCCTACGATATAGCAGACGGCGCCGATCACGGACAGCTCCTTCTTGCCGTACTTCACAACCATCTTGCGGGCAAGGGGTGTGAAAATCACAATGGGAATCATGGCAAACATTTGCACCAGACCGGAAATCTTGGCGTTTTCAAAGTAAATCTGGAAGGTAACATTCACAGCAGTGGTAGCGCCCTGCATGCCAATGAACATACCCATGGCGGCCAGAGTGGCACCCACAGCAGGACGGTTCTTCATGAAGTTGCCCATTGCCTGCAATACGTTGAACTTGGGCTGCTCCTCGCTGCACTTGATATCCTGTTCCACCCGAATGGTGGTGTTCTTAATCATGAACTGGAAGCAGATAAAGCCCAGAATACCCATAACAAAAGCGGCAACGAAAACCATTGTGCCGTTGAGGGTCTTGCCGTCTGCCTCGTAGATGAGGAAGGGCAGAATAACCATAGGCAGCATATTGCCGACCATGGAACCGATGGAACGCCATGCAGACAGGGAAGCGCGGTCAGCAGGCTCGTTGGAGATCAGGGACAGCAGACTGCCGTAGGGGACGTTGGCGATGGTATAGAACGCATCCCAAACCACATAGCCGGCAATAAAGATGATGAATTTCGCCCATACGGGAGCGCTGGGGAAGGGCAGGAAGCAACAAGCGCCGCCAATAATCAGGCCGATAGAGCCAACCCAGATGTACTGCAGGAACTTGTTACGTCTGTACTGATGCTTGTCGGCATCCACCATAGAGCCAATCAGAGGGTCGTTAATTGCGTCCCAGATTTGTACAATCAGCAACATAATGGAATAGTAGGCGCTCATGCCCATAACCTGGGTCCAGAACAGTGCCATGGTACCCTTTAGGGCAAAGCTCATGTTGCAGCCCAAATCGCCTGCAGCATAAGCGAGGGAATCTCGCATACCAAACTTGCGGTATCCCTTCTCGTCTAATTTCACGGGTTTAGACATATTTTTCCTCCTTCGATTACGGGCCAAGTGCCCTTAAAATCATATTTATTATAATTCAAAAATCGGTAGCAACATAGGGGACAAAAACCTAAATCTGTGGCACTGTGCGCCAATTTACCCAGTGAATTTTTGGCGGTTATTCACAAACCTTGATAATTAGGATAATTGTGGTATAATTGAGAAAAAGAAGCTATGGGGAGTTGCGTTATGTATAAGATTTGCAAAACGGAAGAATCTGCCCGCCGTCAACGACAGCTGGAGCAGGGACTTTTGGATATGCTCCACACAAGAGACTATGGAGATATTACCGTCAGCGATCTGTGCGACAAAATGGGGGTATCCAGAAAGTCCTTTTACCGTTACTTCTCCGGAAAAGAAGGCGCGCTGGCGGCGCTGATTGACCATACGCTTATGGAATTTGAGCAAACCGGCCGGCAGTACAGCAACGGCGCAGGCAGGGATCTTGTGCGCTATTTTGAATTTTGGTTGGAGCATAAGCGATTCTTATATGTGCTGAACCGCAATGATTTGTACGGCATTTTTGCCCGCCGCGCCACGCTGCATGCCACCGGTGAGCGGCTGATACCCGGGCATATTACACAGATGTCCCTGAAAATGCAGCAGCTGGCCCTTTCCTTTGTTGTTTCCGGATTGATGGCTATGGTGCAGCGTTGGCAGGAAACCGGCTATCGGGAGAGCCCCCAGGAGATGGCCCAGGTGGCCGCTGCGATTTTGGGCATAAAGCTGATATAACCAAGATGAAAAAACGCTCCCCAACGGGGAGCGTTTTTTATTCCATAGGACCAATGTACAGAAAACGCGGACCGTGGTAGTCCGGTCTGTCCACAGTTTCGTTCCACATGGCGGCAGGGCGTACCCACAGTCCGCCGTCGCCGTAAAGGGCGCGATAGACCACCATATCCTCCAGGGTTTCGGAGTGCTTTGCCAAGCCTACCAGCTGGTACTCCATGCCCTTAAAGTGGCGGTATTTTCCGGGCTGCAGCTGCATAAGTGCCCCTTACAGACTGCGCACCAGGGCGCCGATGATGAAAATCACAATCAGCACCGCCGCCAGCATAAGAAAAATATAAGGAAGGTAGGCTTCCTTGATGATTTCAGCTTTTGTTTTTCTTCTTCTGCGGGAATTGGCAGTAGGTTCCGTCATTTTGCCGCCGCCTTTCTCTGTTTTTCCCCATTATACCCCATGAAAACCAAAAATGCAAGAATTCCTCATTGCATTTTTCCGTCAGGTTTGCTATAATTTTGCCATATTGGGAAAGGGGAACGATCTATGGCAAGAAAGAAATGGGGCGACCGCAAGGACGGAATCTGGCTGAAGGACATTCCCGCCATGAATCGGATCATGGCGCCGCTGATGCCCAACCGGGCAGATAACGAGGCCCATATCAGCGTGGATATTGATATGCGGCCGCTGCGCAGTTACCTGGAAAAGCTTAATGAGGGGCGGACCGAGGATAAGTACACGGTGTTCCATTTGATCAGTGCGGCCATCGGCAAGGCCTTTGTGCTGCGGCCCAAGATGAATCGCTTTATCTGCAACAACAAGATGTACCTTCGCAAGGACATTACCGTTGCTTTCACGGTGAAGAAGCAGTTTAACGACCATTCCGAGGAGGCCTTGGCCTTTTTCAAATACGACCCCAAGGAGACGCTGGAAAGCTATCATGGAAAAATCATGAAAATCATCCACTCTACCAAAAGCGACGAGGAAAAGGATACATCCACCGGCGCGATGGATATTGTCTGCAAGCTGCCCCAATGGATGATAACTGCTATCGTTAAGTTTGTTTTGTGGCTGGACAAGCACGGCTGGGCTCCGGATTTTCTCATTGGCTCCGACCCCAATCACGCAGCCATCTTCCTGAGCAATCTTGGCTCTATCGGCCTGCCCGGCGGCTATCACCATCTGGTTAACTGGGGCACCAATTCCTGCTTCATTGTGGTGGGAAAGATTTATACAAAGGCGGAATATGACAGCGAGGGCAATGCGGATATTCACGAGGTGGTGCCTTTGGGTATTACCCTGGATGAACGCATTGCTGACGGATATTATTATTCCGGAACGGTGGCGCTGGTAAAGGAGCTTCTGGAGCATCCCCAGCTCTTGGAAATGCCGGCAGATACCCCGGTGGAATACGCAATCAAGCGGTAAAGGCTTGACAAACAAAATGGACAGTCGTATAATCTAGCTGCGGCAATGTCGCAGCATATGGGCTTGTAGCGCAGCTGGGAGCGCACCACATTCGCATTGTGGGGGTCGGGAGTTCGAATCTCCTCAAGTCCACCACCCAAAAAAGCACTTGCAAAAGCAAGTGCTTTTTTCAGCTAAATCCACCCTGTCGGGGGAGGTCATGGCCCCTCCATACAGAACTGTTTTTTGCGAAAATTTCAAAGCACATCGCGTCAAAGTGTGCTATACTATCCTCAACGTAACACGAAAGGAGCACCCCCATGCCCACGATCCCCGAAATACTCTCCGCCGAGCTGAATCAGAAGCTTGGTTACATTGAAAATGTCATCGCCCTTCTCGACGAGGGCAACACCATCCCCTTCATCGCCCGCTACCGCAAGGAGCTCCACGGCGCCATGGACGACACCACGCTCCGCACCCTGGAAACGCGCCTGGCCTACCTGCGCGGCCTGCAGCAGCGGCGGGAGGAAGTCCTGCGCTCCATCGAGGCCCAGGACAAGCTGACCCCCGCGCTGACCAAGGCTGTCAATGCCGCCCAGACCCTGGCCGAAGTGGAGGATCTGTACCGCCCCTTCAAGCCCAAGCGCCGGACCCGTGGCACCATGGCCCGGGAGAAGGGTCTGGAGCCTCTGGCCGCCGCCCTCTTCCGCCAGGACGGCCGCGCCCCGGAGGCCCTGGCCAAGGATTATGTCAACCCCGACAAGGGCGTGAACTCCATTGAAGAGGCCCTGGCGGGCGCATCGGACATCATCGCCGAGGACCTCAGCGACGACCCCGCCATCCGCAAGGACCTGCGCGCCCTCTACCACCGCCGGGGCAGCCTCGCCTGCGCCGCCGCAGACCCCGAGGCCGATTCCGTCTACCGGCTCTACTACACCTTCAACACCCCCGTCTCCCGGCTTCAGGACCACCAGATCCTGGCCATGAACCGGGGCGAAAAGGAGGGCTTCCTGAAGCTGGGCCCCACCCTCCCCGGCAGCGAGGGTGCCGCCCTGGTCTGCCGCGCCGCCCTGAACCCCCAGCGCATCGTCAGCACCTTCGTCAAGAACGCCGCCGAGGATGCCTTTGACCGGCTCATCGCGCCCTCCGTCAGCCGGGAGCTCCGCGCAGAGCTGACGGACCGGGCGGGCCAGGGTGCCATCCGCAATTTCGCACTGAACCTGCAGCCCCTGCTGATGCAGCCCCCGGTCAAGGGCTTCGTGACCATGGGTCTGGACCCCGGATACCGCAACGGCTGCAAGGTGGCAGTCGTTGACCCCACCGGCAAGGTCCTGGACGCCGCTGTGGTCTACCCCACCTTCTCCGAAAATCACAAGCGCAAGGCCATCGACACCCTCTCCCAGCTCATGCGCCGCCATAAGATCCGCCACATCGCCATCGGCAACGGCACCGCCTCCCGGGAAACCGAAGCCATGACCGTGGAGCTGCTGAAGAACTTCCCCGATGCCGCCTACGCCATCGTCAACGAGGCCGGTGCTTCCGTCTATTCCGCCTCCGAACTGGCCGCCGAGGAATTCCCCGATTTCGATGTGAACCTGCGCTCCGCCGTGTCCATCGCCCGGCGGCTCCAGGACCCCCTGGCGGAGCTGGTGAAGATCGATCCCAAGGCCATCGGCGTGGGCCAGTACCAGCACGACTGCCCCCAGAAGGAGCTCTCCGCCGCCCTGGACGCGGTGGTGGA
>JAZOQT010000065.1:0-28666 GCA_045656245.1 Faecousia sp. | reverse complement strand
GTACTGGCCGGGGTGATTGAGCCTGCCTCCGCAACCCCGGTGGTGGTGGAGGACAATGTGCTTATCGGCGCCAACGCCGTGGTGATTGAGGGCTGTCGCATTGGCGAAAATGCCGTGGTGGCTGCCGGCGCAGTGGTGGTTTCCGATGTTGCCCCCAATACGGTGGTAGCAGGCTGTCCTGCCAAAGTGATTAAGGTCAAGGACGAGAAAACCGCCTCCAAGACTGCGCTGGTGGACGCGCTGCGCCAGCTGTAAGAAAAAAGATGAAAAAAACGCTCTGTGGGAATTCCCACAGAGCGTTTGGTTTTTTGCTTAGTTCAGGGCAGCCTTGGCCTGCTCAACCAGAGCGGCGAAAGCGGCGCTGTCCTGGATAGCCATTTCGGACAGGCTCTTCCGGTTCAGCTGAATGCCGGCCTTCTTCACACCGTTCATGAACTTGGAGTAGTTCAGACCGTAGGGGGCGACAGCAGCGCTGATACGGGTAATCCACAGGCGGCGGTAATCACGCTTCTTCTGCTTACGGCCAGCGAAAGCGTAGTTTCCGGACTTCATAACCTGCTGCTTGGCCATCTTAAAGTGCTTGGACTTGGAGCCCCAGTAGCCCTTGGCCAGCTTCAGTGTTGCATTTCTTCTCTTGCGCGTCATCATTGCGCCTTTAACTCTTGCCATTGTTCAAATCCTCCTCTTCGACTTACTTGTACGGAATCATCTTCTTGATGGTGTCGACGTTGGTTACGTCGGCATAAGCGGCTGCACGCAGATGACGGGTACGCTTGGTGGTCTTCTTGGTGAGGATGTGGCTCTTGTAAGCGTGAGCTCTCTTAACCTTACCGGACTTGGTCAGGTTGAATCTCTTCTTGGCACCGCTATGGGTTTTCAGCTTGGGCATAGTAGGTTCTCCTTCCGTATCTTTGGTATTTTACTTACTGTTTTTGGGGAAAAGGAACATCGCCATAAAGCGACCTTCCAGCTTGGGGTTCTTTTCCATGGTGGCAACCTCTGCGGTGGCCTGGGCAAAGTCCATCAGCAACTTCTCGCCTAAATTGGTGTGGGCCATCTCACGGCCGCGGAAGCGGACGCTGACCTTCACACGGTTGCCGTCGTTGAGGAATTTCAGCGCGGCCTTGACCTTGGTGTTGAAGTCGTTGGTATCGATGCTGGGACTCATGCGAATTTCCTTGATTTCCACAACCTTCTGGTTCTTCTTGGCTTCCTTCTCCCGCTTCTTTTGGTCGAAGCAGAACTTGGAATAGTCCATGATTTTGCAGACGGGAGGAACAGCGTTGGGGGAAATCATCACCAAATCCAGCCCCTGTTCTTCTGCGATGGCATTTGCCTCGGCAGAGGACACGCTACCCAGCTGGGCACCGTCGGCGCCAATCAGGCGGATTTCCTTCTCATGAATCTCCTCGTTGAGTTGATGGTCTAGCTTTGCGATGGTAAGCACCTCCAAAAAACGATAAAAGCGGATGCTGAAAGCATCCGCATAGTTCACTGAAAAACTCCGAAGGGAGGGTGAAATATGAACCGCTTTGCCTGAAGCTTGCGGTGAGGCGGATGTTCAGCCTTCTTTATTGCTCGGTTATTCTAGCACAGGGGAAAGGCTTTGTCAAGCCCTTTTTCAAATGTTTTTGGGCAAAAGATAGGGGCCGCTGCGGCATCGCAGCGGCCCTTATGTAGCGTTTTACAGATACTGCTTCATTTCCTCGCTGGCGAAAGCGGGATCGTCGGAGATGGTCAGGGTAATATCCATCAGGTTGGTCTCGGCGAACTTGGCGCACCAGGCAACAAATTCCTCGCCGGTGGCGCGGTCGGTGCCGATGGTCTTGTACAGGTTGTCGATGTAAACGTTGGTAATATCGTAATTACCGGCGTGCAGACCGCTGATTAAGCCCTTGAGCATATCGGAATTGGAAATGCCGTACTCCTTGGAGTCTACCAGGCGCACCTTGTGGGGCAGGTCATAGGTCAGCTTCTGGCCGTATTCGATGCAGACCACGTCGCCGTGGGCGTTGAGGGCAGAAGCCTTGATGGAATCAATCAGCTTTTTGGTCTTGCCGGAACCTTTCAGTCCCATAATAACATGAATCATAGGAAAAATCCTCCTTTGCTTGCAACATTGGGTTGCTGTATGCTAATTCTATCAGCAAACAGCAGATTTTGCAAGGGGTAATTGGAAATTTGCACAGAAATTTTACACTTCGTAGCCGGGCTTGCCCAGAAGCTGGAACATATTGCGCTTGTAAAATTCCACGCCAGGCTGATTGAAGGGATTTACCCCCAGCATATAGGCGGAAACGCCGCAGCACAGCTCGAAGAAATAGAACATTTCGCCCAGCTTGGCATCGTCCAGAGCGCCCATGTTCATGGTAATCACCGGAACGCCGCCGTCCACGTGGGCGGCAAGCGTGCCCAGGAAGGCCTTCTCGTCCACAAAGTCCAGCGTCTTGCCTGCCAGATAGTTCAGCCCGTCCAGATTTTTGTCATCGGGGGCTACGGTGTAGACCTGCTCCGGCGCGTCGAAGCGCACCATGGTCTCAAAAATGTTCCGCTCGCCCTGCTGAATCATCTGCCCCAGAGAGTGCAGATCCGCGGTAAACTCGGCGGTTACGGGGAAAATGCCCTTGCCGTCCTTACCCTCGCTTTCTCCGAAGAGCTGCTGCCACCAGCCGCCGAACATCTTAAAGCCCGGCTCAAAGGATTCCAAAAGCTCCACTGCCTTGCCGTTGCGGTACAAAAGGTTCCGCACGCCGGCATACAGCCACACGGGGTTTTCAAAGGAGCGCAGATTGTCGTAATATTCCTTGGCCTCGTAAGCGCCACGCATCACAGCCTTGATGTCGATGCCGGCAACAGCCATGGGCAGCAGGCCCACCGCCGTCAGCACAGAGTACCGGCCGCCGGCATCGGGGGGAATCACGAAGGTTTCCCAGCCCTCCTCGGTGGCCATTTGCCGCAGCGCGCCCTTGCAAGGGTCAGTGATGGCAAAAATCCGCTGCTTTGCTCCTGCAGCGCCGTATTTTTCCTCCAGCATGGCCTTCAGGCCCCGGAAGGCGATGGCAGGCTCGGTGGTGGTGCCGGACTTGGAAATCACCGCCAGGGAGAAATCCTTGCCCTCCAAAAGCCGCATCAGCTCGTTCCATGCCCGGGTGGACAGGCCGTTACCTGCAAAATAAATCTGGGGGTTGCCCTTTCCTTTGCCGATGTTGTGGTTGCAGCCCTGCATCAGCTCGATGGCTGCCCGGGGGCCCAGGTAGCTGCCTCCGATGCCAACCACGATGAACACATCGGAGTTGCTGCGGATTTGCTTTGCCGCAGCGGCAATCCGGGCCATTTCTTCCGTTTCCTCCGCCACAGGCAGACGCAGCCAGCCCAGGAAATCATTGCCGTCGCCGGTGCCTGTCGCCAGGGTTTGGTGGGCGGCGGCTACTTCCTTTTCCACAGCCAGCAAATCCGGCAGAGATAACTGTCCCCATACGTTGGATATATCAACTTGAATCATAATGCAACCATCCTTTCTTGTATTCATATCTATGTTACCCCAAAACGCCGCCAAACGCAAGCCCCCCAAATCATTTTCTGTTCCCTTTTTTCCGGCAAAAAGCCGGGTATTGAAAAAAACGGGGAAAGTGCTATAATTGTTCTATGGTGTTTACTTTCTTTGAACAAGGAGAGAACAGTATGAATATTATTATTGCAGGCGGCGGCAAGGTTGGCATCGCTCTGGCGCGGCAGCTTTCTGCCGAGGGGTATGACATCACCATCATCGATTCCGATGAGCGGGTGCTCAATGCCTCTGTGGAGAGTCTGGACCTGATGGCCGTTCACGGAAACTGCGCTTCCATGGAGGTGCTGCTCCAGGCGGGTGTGGCGGAGGCAGACCTGCTGATTGCCGTAGCCAATGCAGACGAGGTAAATCTGCTGTGCTGTACCACCGCCCACGGCATCAACCCCAATATTCACACCATCGCCAGAATCCGCAATCCGGAGTACACGGAGCAGACCTATGCCCTGCGCCATGTGTTTGCCCTTTCCATGGCTGTCAATCCGGAAAAGCAGGCTGCGATGGAAATCGAGCGGCTTTTGAAGTACCCCGGCTTTCTCCGCAGGGATACCTTTGCCAAGGGTCGGGCGGAAATTGTGGAGCTGAAAATTGACAGCGCCAGCAAGCTGCGGGACGTTGCCTTGAGCGACCTGAACACCGTGGTGAAAACCAAGGTTCTGGTGTGCGCCGTTTTGCGAAGCGGCAACGCCATTACTCCCGGCGGCGGCTTCGTGCTGCGGGAGGGGGACCGGGTGTTTGTAACCGCTCCCACCCAGGCGCTGACGGGGATGCTGAACAATCTGGGCATCATCACCCGCCGGGCAAGACGGGTCATTCTCTGCGGCGGCGGCCGTATCAGCTATTACCTTGCCAGCCTTCTGGATAAGGACGGTATCTCCGTGCAGCTGATTGAAAGCAATGAACGGCGCTGCCGGGAATTGGCGACCCTGCTTCCCAATACCTGTGTGGTTTGCGGCGATGCCACTGACCATGGTCTGCTGGAGGACGAAGGGCTGGACGGCTGCGACGCTCTGGTAACCATGACCGGTCTTGACGAGCTGAATATGGTTATCTCCCTTTACGGTAGCGCCCGAAACGTGCCCCAGGTGATTACCAAGCTGGGTCATTCGGAAAACCGGGACATTATCGACAGTCTCCCTCTGGGCAGTGTGGTCAGTCCCCGGGAGCTGTGCAGCAATACCATCGTTCGCTACGTCCGGGCCATGGGCAACCAGACCGGCGCTGCGCTGTCCCTGCATACCATTGCAGACGGACAGGTAGAGGCGCTGGAATTTTTGGTGGACGACACCACACTGCACTGCGGCAAGCCTTTGAAGGAAATCAAGCTTAAGCCCAATGTGCTGATCGCCAGCATCACCCACGGCTCCCAGGCCACCGTCCCCAACGGCGATACCCGGTTTGCCGCCGGAGATTCTCTGGTGGTGGTAACCAGCGGACGGGGCGTACTGCAGCAGCTCAACGACATTTTTGCGTAAGTGAGGCAGGGCTATGAACTATAAAATGATGGGAAGATTCCTTTCCCAAACCCTGCTGGTGGAAGCTCTGTTTATGCTTCCTGCTTTGGGCATCAGCCTGTTTTATGCGGAGATGGCCTCCGTCGCCGGCTTTTTGTATACCCTGGGCATTGTGGCGGCAGTGAGCTTTGTCTTGCGGCTGCTGTGCAAGGGCGCGCCCAGCGCGCTCAATGCCAAGGAGGGCCTTGCCTGCGTGGGCATCAGCTGGATTGTCATGAGTCTTTTGGGGTGTCTGCCTTTTGTGATTTCCGGGGAAATTCCCCAGTATGTGGACGCCCTGTTTGAAATGGTTTCCGGCTTTACCACTACCGGCGCTTCCGTGGTGGCCCGGCCGGAGAATATGCCCTGGGGCATTCTGTATTGGCGCAGCTTCAGCCACTGGCTGGGGGGCATGGGCGTGCTGGTGTTTTTGCTGGCGCTGAACCCCGGGGACGGGAAGGGCGGCGGCTTTACCATGCACCTGCTTCGGGCGGAAAGCCCCGGCCCAAATGTAGGTAAGCTGGTGCCGAAAATGCGGAAAACCGCCACCATTTTGTACATCATCTACATCGTGCTGACGGTGGTGAATGTGATTTTCCTGCTGGCAGGGGGAATGTCGCTGCTGGAAGCCCTCTGCACCGCCTTCGGCACTGCCGGTACCGGCGGCTTTGGGATAAAAAGCGATTCCATGGCCGGCTACAGTCCCTACATTCAATATGTTACTGCGGTGTTTATGCTGCTGTTTGGCGTGAACTTCAGCTGCTACTATCTGCTGCTCCTGGGGCAGATAAGAACCGTGTTCAAAGACGAGGAGCTGCGGCTGTATCTGGGCATTGTAGGGGTCAGCGTGGCGGTGATTGTGGGAAATCTGTGGAATGTCTTTGCCACGGCGGAGGAGGATTTCCGCCATGCGTTCTTTCAGGTCAGCAGTATCATCACCACTACCGGTTTCACTACCACGGACTATGACCTGTGGCCAACGCTGTCCAAAACCGTGCTAATGGCGCTGATGATTGTGGGCGCCTGCGCCGGCTCTACCGGCGGCGGCATTAAGGTGGCCCGTGTGCTGCTGATTTTCAAGAGCCTGCGCCGGAATATCCGCCAGACCCTCCACCCGAAAAAGGTGCAGGTGGTGCGCAGCAACACCCAAGTGGTGGACGAAACGGTGCTGACCAATACCAATGCCTATCTGGCGGCCTATGTCATCATTCTTCTTGTGAGCATTCTGCTGATTTCCGTGGACGGCCAATCCATTACCACAAATCTTTCGGCGGTACTTGCCTGTTTCAACAACATTGGCCCGGGCATGGACGCGGTGGGGCCCACCTGTAATTTTGGTGTGTTCAGCCCCTTTGCCAAAATTGTGCTGATTCTGGATATGCTGGCAGGCCGTCTGGAAATTTTCCCCATTCTGGCGCTGTCCTCCAGAAGTACCTGGAAATATCGATAAAAAATGCATGCGTAAGGCTGCAAATTCTGTGAAGGTCTGTGCTGCTGTAAAAGTGGCACCCTAAATAAAGAAAGGTGGATATTTTATGAATCGTATTGAAATCAAAACACGGGCAAAGGCTGCGCTGGGCGGCAACATTTTCCACAACAACTGGCTGATGGTTTTGCTGGTTCTGCTGGTGCAGGGCTTGCTGCTCTCCATTGCAGGCTCGGTTATCTCCGGCATTGGCTCTCTGCTGGTTACAGGCCCCCTGGCCTACGGAATCAGCGTGATTCTGCTGAAAAAGGTACGCACCGACGAGAAGGTGGACTTCGCCAACCTGTTTAAGGGCTTTACCGAGGATTTCGGTCAGAATCTTGCTCTGGGCCTGCTCATCGGTCTGTTTGTTGCTCTGTGGAGCCTGCTGTTTGTCATTCCCGGTATTGTAAAGAGCTATGCTTACTCCATGGCGTTCTACATCAAGGCCGACCACCCCGACTGGGACTGGAGAGCCTGCCTCAATGAGAGCAAGCGCATCACCCAAGGCCACAAGATGGAGCTGTTCGTCCTGGACCTGAGCTTCCTGGGCTGGTATTGGGTAGGCAGTCTGTGCCTGGGCGTGGGTGTTCTGTGGGTGTATCCCTACCACGAAACCGCCAAGGCTCTGTACTATGAGGAAATGAAGGGCGTTCCCGCCATCGAGGGCTGATTCCCAACTACATAAACACACAGGCTGCTGCAGAACTCTGCGGCAGCCTGTTTTTTGTTTCCGGGGTTATTTCAGAAGCGTAAGCACCGGGGCCTTCGCCAGGCCGGTTGGGCACACGCACGGTAACGCCCAGAGCCGCCTGCCGGTCCCCTTGCAGTTTGTGGCCGTAGGCGGCGCGGAAGGTCTGCTCCAAATCGTCTGTAAAGGGAAGAATGATTTCCCTGCGCTCTGCGGCAAAGCGGAGATTCTGCTTGTGGCAGAAATGGGGCTCGTCAGCGAAAATGGCAAGCCTCAAAAGGAACAAAAACCGTTGCCTATTGGCCGCATTTGTGGTAACATAAGGGCAAACCGCTATCATCAGGAGAACCGCCATGCGAATTTTGTATAACAGCAAGCTTTTGCGCCACAAAGACCCCTTTGGCACCCTTGTTCCCGGGCAGGCCTGCCGCCTGTGCGTGGACATTCCCGTGTCCGTGCAGACCACCTCCGTGGAGTGCCGCCTGCAAAGCGTGGACGGGGAGGAACTGACGGTCAATCTTCCCGAAAAACAGGTAAACGGCCTTTACGAGCATTGGAGCGGAAGCTTTTCTCTGCCCAAGCCCGGGCTGTATTTCTACTATTTTTACATCGCCAAGCCCACTGGGGGCTTCCGCCTGTTCCGGTACGGAAACGACACCAATATGGAAGATGGTACCCGGTGGCAGGTCAGCTGCGTTCCTGGGGATTTTGTTACCCCGGACTGGGCCAGGGGGGCAACCATTTACCAGATTTTCCCCGACCGCTTTTGCAAGGCGGGCAGCTGCAATGTGGAAAATAAGCTCCGGCCTTACACGGTGCATGCGCAGTGGGACGAGGAGGTCTCCTGGCAGCCCACCCCCGATGGCAGGGTGCTGAACAACGATTTTTATGGGGGCAACTTCCGGGGAATTACGGAAAAGCTTCCCTACATTGCCTCCCTGGGGGTGAATTTGCTGTATCTCAACCCCATCAGCAAAAGCTTCTCCAGCCACCGCTACGACACGGGCGATTACAAACAGCCCGACGAGATGCTGGGCACGATGGAGGATTTTTCCTGCCTGTGCGAAAAGGCTCACAGTCTGGGCATGAAGGTGATTTTGGACGGGGTGTTTTCCCACACAGGGGCAAATTCCCGGTATTTTAACCGGGAGGGAGCCTTTGACAGCCTGGGGGCCTACCAAAGCAAGGAATCGCCCTTTTATCCCTGGTACCGGTTCCACAGCTACCCCGACCGCTATGAAAGCTGGTGGGGCTTTGATACCCTGCCCACGGTGAACAAGCTGTCCCCGGATTTTATGGAGTATATCATCACGGGGCAGGACAGCGTCATCGCTCATTGGCTGAAGGCGGGCTGCGACGGCTTTCGTCTGGACGTGGCAGACGAGCTGCCCAACGAATTTCTGCGAACCCTCAAGACCCATCTGCGGAAGCTGCGGCCGGACGCCCTGCTTTTGGGAGAGGTATGGGAGGACGCCTCCAACAAGGTTGCCTATGATGTCCACCGCCGCTACTTTGTGGACGGCGAGCTGGACAGCGTGATGAATTATCCCTTCCGCACCGCCATCCTGAATCTGCTGAAAGGTGTCGATGACGGTCATGCGCTGGAGGAAACGGTGATGACCGTTGCGGAAAACTACCCCCCGCAGGTACTGCTTTGCAACATGAACCTGCTGGGCAGCCACGACAGTCAGCGGATTTTGACCGCCCTGGTGGACGATTTTGAGGGAAGCCGGGAAGCCTGCGCCCAGCGGACGCTGTCGGAGCAGGACTATGCCCTGGCTCGCCGGCGGCTGTTGGCGGCAAGCTTTTTGCAGTATGCCCTGCCGGGCAGCCCCAGCATTTATTACGGGGACGAGGCGGGTATGCAGGGACACAAAGACCCCTTTAACCGCCGCACCTACCCCTGGGGCAGGGAGGACAAGACGCTCCTGGACCACTACCGCCGTCTGGGACAGCTGCGGAAGGAATCTTTGGCTTTGCGGCTGGGCGGCATTGCCTTTACCCATGCCGCGGAAGGCCGGGTGGCATTCACCCGAAGCTGGGGCGGGCAGCGCCTGCGGATTTATCTCAATTGCGGGGCAGACACCTGGGAAATCCCCGGAGGAAGGGTTTTTCTGGGAGAGGATTTTGCCCGGACGCAGGAGGGATTGACATTGGAGCCTTTGGGTTTCTGCGCACTGGAGGACAGCGATGGAACGTGAGTATTTTTTCAGCGGCTATTGCCGGGCGTTGGACCAAAGCCGCATGGTGGCGGTGGAAACCGACGGCGGCGTGGAGGCAGATTGCAGCTACCAAAATTGCCCCTACACCGACCGCTGCGCCGTAGCAGAGAAGATTCGGGAGCTTCAGCAGGCAGCTGCGGAATAAAAGGCCTCGCTTTTTGGCAACTTATACAGCCAAAGGTGGGATAAAACGGCAGAAATTGGCTTTTCGCTGTGTTGACTATTTCCGGGTTTTTTGCTATAATAAGACAGTAAAAGCCAAACCCTTATGACTGCCGGTGGCAGAGGAAGCGACCCGAGCCGGCAGCAGGGGTTGGCAGATGAGAAAGGCGCCTGCCGCCGACGAAGATGCCGGACGCCGCAACAGGACACAAAACCTTATAATTGGCCCGCACGACTGACGGATAAACGCAGATAACTGCGGTGAACTGCAGGCCTTTTCAGCCGACCGTCTGGGCACACTTTTCCCTTCGGGGTTTGGTGCGCCCTTTTTTGATTTATTGGAGGTTAGGAATTATGAAAAAAGTCGCCATTATTATGGGCAGCGACAGCGATTTGCCTGTGGTACAAAAGGCAGCGGATACGCTGGCTTCCTTTGCCGTACCCTATGAAATGCACGTTTACTCTGCCCACCGCACCCCTGTCCAGGCCCGTGATTTTTCTGTGAACGCCCGTGATAACGGCTTCGGCGTGATCATCGCCGCGGCGGGTATGGCTGCACATTTGGCAGGTGCGCTGGCCGCCAACACCACGCTGCCGGTGATTGGCATTCCCATGAAATCCACAACCTTTACAAACGGCATTGATGCCTTGCTGTCCACAGTTCAGATGCCTTCCGGTATTCCGGTTGCCACTGTCGCGGTGGACGGGGCTGTCAATGCCGCTTTGCTTGCCATTCAGATTCTGGCGGTGGAGGACAAGGCCCTTGCCGCAAAGCTGGACGAAAAGCGTATCCAGGACGCCCAAAAGGTGCTGGCCAAGGACGCCGCATTGAAGTAAACAGCGCCAATCCCAAACCCAGAAATACACAATCAATATTTGTTTTAGAAAGAGGTAAATTTTATGGAAAACCTGAAACTGCTTTACACCGGAAAAACCAAGAACGTTTACGCCCTGCCCAACGGCAACTGCCTGCTGAAGTTCAAGGACGACTGCACCGGCAAGGACGGCGTGTTTGACCCCGGCGAAAATTCCGTGGGACTGACCATTGAGGGCGTGGGAGACGTAAACCTGCGTATGAGCATCTACTACTTTGAGAAGATCAATGCCGCCGGCATCAGGACCCACTATGTTTCCGCCAACCTGAACGACACCACTATGGAAGTGCTGCCTGCCAAGGTGTTCGGCAAGGGCCTGGAGGTCATCTGCCGCCGCAAGGCTGTGGGCTCCTTCTTCCGCCGCTACAACGAATACTGCACCGAGGGTCAGGATCTGCCCTACTATGTGGAGACCACCTTCAAGAACGATGCTCTGGGCGATCCTCTGGTTACCAAAGACGGTCTGGTAGATCTGGGCGTCATGACCGCTGAGCAGTACGATTCTTTGAAGGCGCAGACCCAGGCCATCACAAAGATTGTTGCCGACGACCTGGCCGCAAAGGGTCTGGATTTGTACGACATCAAGTTCGAGTTCGGCTACGACCCCGAGGGCAATGTCATGCTGATTGACGAGGTTGCCTCCGGCAATATGCGGGTGTACAAGGACGGCCAGTATATCGACCCCATGACCCTGAACGGTCTGTTCTTCGCCTAAACTTTCAAAAGGAGCATTACCATGGGAGGATTTTTTGGAATCGCATCCAGGCACGAGTGCATGATGGACGTGTTTTTCGGCGTGGATTACCATTCCCATCTGGGCACCCGTCGCGGGGGCATGGCAGCATGGGACAGGGAAATCGGCTTACAGCGGAAAATCCACAGCATCGAACACGCCCCCTTCCGTACCAAATTTGAAAATATTTTCGACGAGATGCAGGGCACTTCCGTCATCGGCTGTATCAGCGATTCTGACCCTCAGCCCATGCTGATTCGTTCCCATCTGGGCACCTACGCCATCACCACCGTTGGTGTTATCAACAACGCCGATAAGCTGATTCAGCTGATTATGGACGACCACGGCGGCTATTTCGACGCCATGACCGGCGGCAAGGTTAACTCCACAGAGCTGGTTGCCGCGCTGATTAACCATAGGAAAAACTTCGTAGAGGGCATTCAGTACGCCCAGTCCGTTATCGAAGGCACCGCCAACATTCTGATTCTGACGGACGAGGGCCACCTCATCGCCGCCCGGGACAGGCTGGGAAGAATCCCGGTGCAAATCGGCAAGGATGACAACGGTTACTGCGCCTCCTTTGAAGAATTTGCCTTCACCAAGCTGGGCTTTGAAAAGGTGCGGGAGCTGGGCCCCGGAGAAATCGTGGAGCTGACCAGCGAGACCATGACACAGCTTGCCCCTCCCCAGGAGGAGATGAAGATGTGCGCTTTTCTGTGGAGCTATTACGGCTACCCTACCTCCACCTACGAAGGCATCAACGTGGAGGCCATGCGCTACCGCAACGGCGCGGCCATCGCCCGGCGGGACATGGACCAGGGGCGGAATATGGAAATCGATTACGTCGGCGGTGTGCCCGACTCCGGCACGCCCCACGCCATCGGCTATGCCAACTGCACCGGCACGCCTTTTGCCCGGGCCTTCATCAAATACACCCCCACCTGGTCCCGGTCCTTTACCCCTGCCAAGCAGTCCGACCGGAAAAAGATTGCCAAGATGAAGCAAATCCCCGTCCATGAGCTGATTCAGGGCAAGCACCTTCTGTTTGTGGACGATTCCATCGTGCGGGGCACGCAGCTCCAGGAAACGGTGGATTTCCTCTATGAAAACGGGGCTAAGAGCGTACATATGCGCTCCGCCTGCCCCCCCATTATGTACGGCTGTAAATTCCTGAATTTCTCCCGCTCCACCTCCGACATGGATTTGATTTCCCGCCGGGTAATTGTAGAGCTGGAGGGAGAGGAAGGCCTGAAGCACCTGGACGAGTATGCCGACGGCAACACCCAGCGGGGCAAGGCCATGCGCAAGGCCATTTGCGACAAATTCCATTTCGCCTCCCTGGGTTTCCAGACCATTGACGGCGTGGTAGGCGCCATCGGCCTGGACAAGTGCAAGCTGTGCACCTACTGCTGGGACGGCAAGGAATAATGACACAGAAATAAGGAGCTTGAATGTTATGGATCACAAGAATTCCCAATCTGCCAGCTATGCCGCCGCCGGTGTGGACATTACCGCCGGCTACAAGGCCGTAGAGCTGATGAAAAAGCACATCGCCCGTACCAAAAATGAAAACTGCCTGGACGACGTGGGCGGTTTCGGCGGCTGCTTCGGCCTGCCCATTGCCGGCATGGAGGAGCCGGTGCTGGTTTCCGGCACCGACGGCTGCGGCACCAAGGTCAAGCTGGCGATTTTGATGGACAAGCACGATACCATCGGCATTGACGCCGTGGCCATGTGCGTCAACGACATTATCTGCTGCGGCGCAAAGCCTCTGTTTTTCCTGGACTATATCGCCTGCGGCAAGAACATTCCTGAAAAAATTGCGGAAATCGTCAGCGGCGTTGCCGAGGGCTGTGTGCAGTCCGGCTGTGCCCTCATCGGCGGTGAAACCGCAGAGCACCCCGGCCTGATGCCCCTGGAGGACTACGATTTGGCCGGCTTTGCCGTGGGCATTGTGGACAAGAAGAAGATTCTGGACAATACCCGTATGGCGGTGGGCGATGTTGTGATTGGCCTGGCCTCCACCGGCATTCACTCCAACGGCTTCTCCCTGTGCCGCAAGGCCTTTGATATTGACAACAACAATCCCCAGCTGTACGTTCCCCGGGAAGAGCTGGGAGGCAAGACCATTGCCGAGAGCCTGCTGGTTCCCACCCGTATTTATGTAAAGGCCATTCTGGCCCTGCTGGAGAAGGTGGACGTTAAGGGCATTTCCCACATTACCGGCGGGGGCTTTTACCGGGACATCCCCCGCAGTGTGCCGGACGGGCTGTGCGTGGAAATCGACAAGGCATCGGTACGGGTTCTGCCGATTTTCGACCTGATTGCCCAATTCGGCAACGTGCCGGAGCGGGATATGTACAACACCTACAACATGGGCGTTGGCATGAGCGTGGTGGTGCCTGCCGATCAGGTGGACACCGCGCTGGAAATTCTCACCGCCCACGGAGAAACTGCCTACGTCATCGGTAAGATTGTCCAGGGCGAGGAAAAGGTGGTCCTGAAGTGAAAAAAATCGCAGTGTTGGTTTCCGGCGGCGGCACCAATTTGCAGGCGCTGATTGACAGCCAGGGTACTGTGCTGAAAAGCGGAAAAATCGCCCTGGTTATCAGCAACAACGCCGATGCCTACGCCCTGGAGCGGGCAAAAAAAGCCGGCATAGAAACTGCGGTGGTGCTGAAGAAGGAATGCAGCGGCCAGCGGGGCTTTGAAACCAGGCTCATGGAAATTCTGGACAGCCGCGGCATTGACATCATCGTCCTGGCCGGATTTATGACCATTTTGACGGAGTATTTTACCGCCAGCTATCCTAAGCGGATTCTCAACGTTCACCCCAGCTTGATTCCCAGCTTCTGCGGCGAGGGATTTTACGGCCTGCGGGTGCATGAAGCAGCGCTGAACTATGGGGTGAAGGTTACCGGCGCAACGGTGCATTTCGTCAATGAGATTCCCGATGGCGGGGAAATCATCGCCCAGAAGGCTGTGGACATTCTCCCCGGGGACACCCCGGAAATCCTGCAAAAACGGGTAATGGAGCAGGCAGAATGGGTGCTTTTGCCCCAAGCTGCGGAAACCGTTTGCGCATCGCTGTAAAAAGAACGATTTTTATTGGAGGAATAAGTATGGACGTTTATGAAGTCGCCGCAATGGGCGAAAAGCTGGCTGGCAATACCTATCCCGGCCGGGGCATCGTTTTGGGCATCACCCCTGACGGAAAAACGGCTGTTTGCGCCTATTTCATCATGGGCCGCAGCGTCAATTCCCGCAACCGGGTATTCGTGGAAGAGCCCGATGGCATTCGCACCCAGGCCCACGACCCCGCGCTGATGAAAGACCCCCATTTGATTATTTATCACCCCGTCCGGGAAATCGGCGGCGGACTGATTGTAACCAACGGCGACCAGACCGACACCGTTTGGGAGTACCTTGCCAAGGGGGAAAGCTGGGAGGCCGCCCTGCGCACCCGTCAGTTTGAGGACGACGGCCCCAACTGGACACCCCGGATTTCCGGTATCCAGGCCAAGGACGGCAGCTACAAAATGTCCATACTGAAGGCAGCCGACCCGGAAGGCAATGCCTGCGCCCGGTTCTTCTGGGAATACCCCGCTACACCAGGCCTGGGCCACTTCCTCCATACCTATGTCTGCGACGGAAACCCGGTGATTCCCACCTTCCAGGGCGAGCCGGAGCGGATAGCCATCGCCGGCAACATCGAGGATTTCACCGCAGAGCTGTGGAACAACCTCGATGAGAACAACAAAATCTCCCTGTTCGTGCGCTATACCGATTTGCAGACCGGCAAGTACGAACAGCGGATTATCAACAAGCACAATTAAGGAGGACAACCCCATGAAAACCTTTGAATTAAAGTACGGCTGCAACCCCAACCAGAAGCCTGCCTCCATTTATATGGCTGACGGCAGTGAGCTGCCCATCACCATTCTCAATGGCCGTCCCGGCTATATCAATTTTCTGGACGCCTTGAACTCCTGGCAGCTGGTAAAGGAGCTGAAGGAAGCCACAGGCATGGCCTGCGTTACCTCCTTTAAGCACGTATCTCCCACCTCCGCCGCTGTGGGCAAGCCCTTGAGCGACGAACTGAAAAAGGCCTGCTTTGTAGACGACGTGGAGGGGCTGGACGAGAACCCCCTGGCCTGCGCCTATGCCCGTGCCAGAGGCGCTGACCGCCTTTGCTCCTTCGGCGACTGGGTTGCTCTGTCCGATGTGTGCGACGAAATGACCGCTTCTCTCATCGCCCGTGAGGTTTCCGACGGTGTCATCGCCCCCGGCTACACCGACAAGGCTCTGGAAATTTTGAAAACCAAGCGCAAGGGCGGCTACAATGTGGTGGCCATCGACGAGAACTTTGTTCCCAATCCCCAGGAAACCAAGCAGGTATTCGGCATCACCTTTGAGCAGGGCCGGAACAATTTCAAAATCGGCGAGGAGCTGCTGGCAAATGTGGTTACCGCCAAGAAGGAGATTCCCGAGAGCGCAAAAATCGACCTGATTGTTTCTCTCATTACCCTGAAATACACCCAGTCCAACTCCGTTTGCTTCGCCTATGACGGCCAGGCCATCGGCGTGGGCGCCGGTCAGCAGAGCCGCGTGCACTGTGTCCGTCTTGCCGGCGGCAAGGCCGACACCTGGTTCCTGCGTCAGCACCCCAAGACATTGAACCTGCCCTTCCGCCCCGATTTGGGACGCCCCGGCCGGGACAATGTGATTGACGGCTACATCAACGGCAACGAGGAAGATGTGTGCGCCGAGGGTATCTGGCAAAACTACTTCACCGTCCGCCCCGAGCCTCTGACCCAGGAGGAAAAGCGGGCATGGCTGACCTCCCGGGACAGCGTTGCCTTGGGCAGTGATGCTTTCTTCCCCTTCCCCGATTCCGTCAAGCGCGGCGTGGCCTCCGGCGTGAAGTACATCGCCCAGCCCGGCGGCTCCATTCGGGACGATTTGGTGATTGCCGAGTGCGACAAGAACGGCATTGCCATGGCCTTCACCGGCATGCGGTTGTTCCACCACTAAGATTACGCCTCAGGGGACGGTTTTTACCGCCCCCTGTCGGTGCGTTTTGGCATCTCAATTTCTCAAACATCTTGTCATCCCGGGCGCAGCAAAGCGGAGCCGAAGATTCCTCGATTCGCTAACGCTCACTGGGAATGACAGCTCCTAGGAGGTTTTCATGAAGTTACTGGTTGTCGGCGGTGGCGGACGCGAACACGCCATCATCTGCAGTTTGAAGAAAAATCCCAATGTAGAAACCATCTATGCGGCCCCCGGAAACGGTGGCATTACCGGGGATGCTACCTGCGTTCCCATCGGCGCAACTGAAATTGAAAAGATTGTGGCGTTTGCCACCGAAAATAAGATTGACTATGCAGTCGTCGCTCCCGATGACCCGCTGGTTTTAGGATGCGTGGACGCTCTGGAGCAGGCGGGGATTCCCTGCTTCGGCCCCCGGGCAAATGCCGCCATTATTGAGGGCAGCAAGGCGTTTTCCAAGGATTTGATGCGGAAATACCACATTCCCACTGCCTCTTACGAGATCTTCACAGAGCTCCCCAAGGCGCTGGAATATCTGAAAACCGCGCCCATTCCCACTGTGGTAAAGGCAGACGGTCTGGCCCTGGGTAAGGGTGTGATTATCGCCCAGACCAGACAGGAGGCCGTGGAGGCGGTTACGGACATGATGGCCAACGCCAAGTTCGGCAAAAGCGGCTCTACTGTGGTCATTGAGGAGTTTCTCACCGGCCCGGAGGTTTCCGTGCTGGCCTTTACCGACGGCAAGACCGTAAAGCCTATGGTTTCCTCCATGGACCACAAGCGCGCCGGGGACAATGACACAGGTCTGAATACCGGCGGCATGGGCACCATCGCCCCCAACCCCTACTACACAGCGGAAATTGCGGAAAAATGCATGGAAGAAATCTTCCTGCCCACTGTTGCCGCTATGAATACCGAGGGACGCACCTTCAAGGGTTGTTTGTACTTCGGCCTGATGCTTACTCCCACCGGCCCGAAGGTGATTGAATACAACTGCCGCTTCGGCGACCCGGAAACCCAGGTGGTGCTGCCTCTGCTGGAGAGTGATTTGCTCACAGTTATGCAGGCCTGTACCAACGGCACTCTGGAGCAGACGGAAGTGAAGTTTGCCCCCAAGCATGCCTGCTGTGTCATCACCGCCTCTGCCGGATATCCGGAAAGCTACGAAAAGGGCTTTGAAATCACCATGACGCCCGAAGCCCGGCAGGCCACCTATGTGGCAGGGGCAAAGCTGGAAAACGGCAAGCTGGTTACCTCCGGCGGTCGGGTTACCGGCACCACCGCCGTTGCCCAGTCTCTGGAGGAAGCGATTATAGAAGCATATCGGCTGGCAGACGGGGTACAGTTTGCCAATGCCTATCGCAGAAGCGACATCGGTCAGCGCGGTCTGGCCGCATATAAATAAGGAGGATTCTCCCATGGTTTATCGCGTATATGTGGAAAAGAAACAGGGTCAGACCCACGAGGCGGACAGCCTTTTGCGGGAAGCCCGGGAATTTCTGCAAATCAAGGGCCTGCGGGCCATTCGGGTTCTGAACCGATATGATGCGGAAAAGCTGGATAAGGATTTGTTTGACTACGCTGTGGGTACGGTTTTTTCCGAGCCCCAGGTGGATCATGTCAGCTACGAAGCCCCCACGGGGCAGGTGGTATTTGCGGTAGAGCCGCTGCCCGGTCAGTTTGACCAGCGGGCGGACTCCGCAGCCCAGTGTATCCAGATTCTCTCCCAGGGGGAGCGGCCTCTGGTACGCACCGCCAAGGTGTATGTGCTGGAGGGGGATTTGCAGGAGGCAGACATCGCCGCCATTCGTAAGCACGTGATTAACCCCGTGGAATGCCGGGAAGCAAGCCTGGACCTGCCCCAGACTCTGGAGCTGCAGGTGAATATTCCCGAAAGCGTTGCCACGGTGGAGGGCTTTTTGGACATGGACAAGGACGGCCTTGCCGCAATGGTTAAGGATTTGGGCCTGGCTATGGACCTGGACGACATTACCTTCTGCCAGGGCTATTTCAAAACCGAGGGCAGAAACCCCACCATTACGGAAATCCGTATGATTGATACCTACTGGTCTGACCACTGCCGGCATACCACCTTCCTCACCACCATTGACTCCGTGAAGTTTGAGGACGCGTTGCTGCAAAGCGCCTACGACCGGTACATGGAAACCCGTAAGGAATTGGGCCGCACCAAGCCCGTCAATCTGATGGACATTGGCACTCTGGCAGGAAAGTATCTCCGGGAAAACGGCTTTTTGGACAAGCTGTACGAGTCCGAGGAAATCAATGCCTGCACCGTGCGCATGACCGTTACCGTAGACGGAGAGGAACAGCCCTGGCTGCTGCTGTTCAAGAACGAAACCCATAACCACCCCACGGAAATCGAGCCCTTTGGCGGCGCGGCTACCTGTATCGGCGGCGCGATTCGCGACCCGCTGGCCAGCCGGGCTTATGTGTATGCTGCCATGCGTGTTACCGGCGCGGCAGACCCACTGAAGCCCATTGCCGAAACCATGCCCGGAAAGCTGCCCCAGCGGAAGATTGTTACCACCGCTGCCGCGGGCTATTCCTCCTACGGCAACCAAATCGGTCTTGCCACAGGCATGGTGGATGAAATCTATCACCCCGGCTACGCCGCAAAGCGCATGGAAATCGGCGCTGTGGTGGGCGCTGTGCATGAGGACCACTCCAAGCCCGACTTCCCGGCTCCGGGAGATAAGGTGATTCTGCTGGGTGGCCGGACCGGACGGGACGGCTGCGGCGGCGCCACCGGTTCTTCCAAGAGCCACACCGTGGAATCTCTGGGCAGCTGCGGCGCAGAGGTGCAAAAGGGCAACGCCCCCGAGGAGCGGAAGCTGCAGCGGCTGTTCCGCAACGGCGAGGCCGCTGTAATGATTAAGCGGTGCAACGACTTCGGCGCAGGCGGCGTGTCCGTTGCCATCGGCGAGCTGGCCGATGGATTGATTATCGATTTGAACAAGGTTCCCAAGAAGTACGACGGTCTGGACGGCACGGAGCTGGCAATTTCCGAGTCCCAGGAGCGTATGGCTATTGTGGTGGCGGAGGAAAATGTACCCCGGTTCCTGGAGATTGCAGAAAGCGAAAACCTGGAGGCCACCGTGGTCGCCACCGTTACTCAGGAGCCCCGTCTGCGGCTGAACTGGAACGGCCAGACCATCTGCGATGTTTCTAGAGAATTCCTCAATTCCAACGGCGCGGAGAAGCACGTCTGTGTAGAGGTTGCCCGGGGCGAGGATTTCGCGCCCAAGCTGGACGCAACCTTCACCGAGAATATGAACCGCATTGCCACCGACCTGAACACCTGCTCCAAGCGGGGCCTTTCCGAGCGGTTTGACTCCACCATCGGCGCAGGCACAGTGCTGATGCCCTTCGGCGGCAAGCACCAGCAGACCCCCATTCAGGCCATGGTGCATAAGGTCAGCCTGGAAAAGGGACATACCGACGATTGCTCTGTTATGAGCTGGGGCTATAACCCCTTCATCACCGAAAAGAGCCCCTACCACGGCGCATACCTGGCAGTGGTAGAGTCCGCCGCCAAGCTGATTGCCACCGGCGCCAGCTTCGAGGACGTATACCTGACCTTCCAGGAGTATTTCCTCCGGGTAGGCAAGGACGCCAAGCGGTGGGGACAGCCCACAGCGGCCCTGCTGGGCGCATTCAATGCCCAGATGGACCTGAAGATTGCCGCCATCGGCGGCAAGGACTCCATGAGCGGTACCTTTGAGGATTTGGATGTACCGCCCACTCTGGTTTCCTTTGCCATTACCACCGAGAATGTGGCAAACATTGTTTCCAACGAGTTTAAGACCGCCGGAAACCAGGTGGTCTGCCTGACACCGGAATACGACGAAAACGGCCTGCCTGTAGCCGGCTCTCTGCTGAAGCTGTTTGACACCGTTACCGCCATGCTGCGAAACGGCACTGCCGTCAGCGCCTACACCCCCGGTCTGGGCGGCATCGGCGAGGCCGTGATGAAGATGTGCTTTGGCAACGGTCTGGGCTTTGCCTATGAAGAAAACCTGTCCATAGAGGACATTTTCGGTTACCGCTACGGCAGCTTCCTGCTGGAGGTTACCCAGGAGGTTCCCGGCGCTATGGTTGTGGGTACGGTTACCGACACCGCCGTTATTTCCATGGGTAAGGAGCGGCTGTCCCTGGAGGCGCTGCAAAAGGCCTATGAGGACAAGCTGGAAAGCGTATATCCCTGCAACATTGCCGATGCCGACACTCCCATTCAGACGGTTTCCACTCCGGAAGCCCCCCGCGTGGCTCCGGCAATCAAGGTGGCCAAGCCCAAGGTGCTGATTCCCGTGTTCCCCGGCACCAACTGTGAATACGATTCCGCCCGCGCAGTGGCAGATGCAGGGGCAGAGCCGGAAATCTTCGTGGTGAAGAACCGCTCCGCCGATGCCATTGCCAGAAGCGTAGAGGAATTTGCCCGGAAAATCGGACAGTCCCAGGTGATTTTTATTCCCGGCGGCTTCTCCGGCGGCGACGAGCCTGATGGCTCCGGCAAGTTTATCACCGCTTTCTTCCGCAACGGAGCAATCAAGGAGCAGGTGGAACAGCTCTTACAGGACCGGGACGGTCTGATGCTGGGTATCTGCAACGGCTTCCAGGCGCTGATTAAGCTGGGTCTGGTGCCCTACGGCAAGATTATCGATACCGATGAAAGCTGTCCCACCCTGACCTACAACATCATCGGCCGCCACCAGAGCCGTATTGTCCGCACCCGGGTTGCCAGCAACAATTCTCCCTGGCTGGCCAACACCAAGGTGGGAGATGTGTATAACGTGGCCATTTCCCACGGCGAGGGCCGCTTCTATGCTGACGAGGCGTTGGCAAAGCAGCTGATTGCCAACGGCCAGGTAGCCACCCAGTATGTGGACCTGGAAAACGCCGCCACCGCTGACGTGCATTTCAATCCCAACGGTTCGATTTTCGCCATTGAGGGCATTACCTCCCCCGACGGAAGAGTCTTGGGCAAAATGGGACACAGCGAGCGCTGGCAGCAGGGACTTTACAAGAACGTTCCCGGCCAGTACGATATGCAGCTGTTCAAATCCGCTGTGGAATACTTCAAATAATCAAAACCGAAAGAACGGGGCTGTTGCACATGCTGCAACAGCCCCGAATGTTATTTAGTTACCGGCAAAGCTCCTGGGCAAGGGCGGCGATCTGACTGCGGCTGTCCGCCGACAGGGCAGAGAGGATTTTTACGGAGGTCTCCGTAAACACCAGGTTTTTACTGCCCTCCAGCATTTTTCCCATCACCTTGGCGGCCATAGGCGCCCAGCTTCCGTTTTCCATAAAGGCCACGGTGCGGTTTTGGAAGCTCCGCTCCGTCAGATGGTGGATAAATTCCTTCATATAGGGGAAAATGTCGGCGTTGTAGGTGGTGGTAGCCAGCACCAGCCGGTCATACCGGAAAGCGTCTGCCACTGCCTGAGCCATGTCGCATCGGGCAAGGTCGTAGCAGACAACCTTGGCGCCGGCGTCCTTCAGCGTTTTCTCCAGAAGCGCCACCGCCTCCCGGGTGTGGCCGTAAACCGAGGTATACGCCAGCACAATTCCCTTCTCCTCCGGGCGGTAGGAGGACCAAAGGTCGTACAGGTTTACATAATAACCAAGGTTCTCTTTCAGAACAGGCCCGTGGAGAGGGCAAATGGTGGCAATGTCCAGGCTGGCGGCCTTTTTCAGCAGAGCCTGCACCTGGGGGCCGTACTTGCCCACGATGCCGATGTAGTACCGCCGGGCCTCATCTGCCCAGGGCTCCTGGGTGTCCCACGCGCCAAATTTGCCGAAGCCGTCGGCGCTGAACAGCACCTTTTCATAAGCGTCGTATGTAACAATGACTTCCGGCCAATGCACCATGGGCGCGGCAACAAAATGCAACGTGTGCTTGCCCAGGCACAGGGAATCCCCTTCGCCAACCACGATTCTTCGGGCGGCATAGTCGTCCCCAAAGTAATTTTTCATCATAGCAAAGGCCTTGGCGGAAGAAACCACCACAGCTTGGGGGTAGGTCTGCAGGAACAGAGCGATGTTTGCGGAGTGGTCCGGTTCCATGTGCTGTACCAGCAGATAGTCTGGGGTTTTGTCCTGCAATAGAGTTTCAATATTTTTCAGCCACTCGCCGGCGAAACGTCTGTCTACGGTGTCTACAACGGCAATCTTTTCGTCCAAAATGGCGTAGGAATTGTAAGCCATTCCGTTGGGGACGGTGTACTGCCCCTCAAACAGGTCGATTTCCCGGTCGTTGACGCCGATATAGCGAATGTCATTGGTAATGGTCATGGTGATATCTCCTTTTTCAGTGTATTCTAACTTTATCATAGATTTTTCTCTTTGTATATAGTAAAATCTAAACAAAAGGAAATACTGACGAAAAGGAGCGTGTGCCATGAAAGAGAATGTTTACGATATGCTGGTAATTGGCGGCGGGCCGGGAGGCTACACCGCCGCGCTGTATGCCGCCCGGGCCGGACTGAAGGTACTGGTGCTGGAGAAGCTCTACGCCGGAGGCCAAATGGCCCTGACCACGGAAATTGAAAATTACCCCGGATTTCCCCAGGGAATCGACGGCTTTACGTTGGCCCAGCAGATGAAGCAGGGGGCAGAGCGATTCGGCGCCGAGAGCAAGACGGCCACAGTGCTTTCCGTGGATTTGACGCCCCGGATTAAGGAAATCTCCACCGATGAGGGAACCTTCTGCGCCAGAACCGTGGTGATAGCCACCGGCGCAACCCCCCGGGAGCTGGGTATTCCCAGGGAAAAGGACCTCACGGGCAAGGGCGTGCACTACTGCGCCCACTGCGACGCAATGTTCTATCGGGGGAAAACCGTGGCGGTGGTAGGCGGCGGAAACTCTGCCGCAGCCGATGCGCTGCTGCTGTCCAGGGTGGCGGAAAAGGTGATTTTGATACACCGCAGAGATACCCTGCGGGGGGAGAAAATCACGCAAAAGGCTTTGCAGGAAGCGGAAAATGTGGAATTTCTCTGGAACAGCGCGGTAACCGAGCTGCAAGGGACGCAGCGGCTGACGGGGCTTACGGTTACGGATTTGAAAACCGGCAAGCAGCAGGTTATCGCCTGCGATGCCTTGTTTGTCAGCATTGGCAGGAATCCTGCCACGGAATTGGTGGCCGGGCAGCTTGCCCTGGACGAAGGGGGCTATATCCCCGGGAGAGAAACCACCCAAACGGAAATCCCCGGGGTTTACGCCGTGGGAGATGTGCGCGCCAAGGCGCTGCGGCAGATTGTTACGGCAGTGGCAGACGGCGCCGTTGCCGCCCACATGGCGGAAGGCTATTTGCAATAAAAAAGAGGCTGTTGCAGGTTACTGCAACAGCCTTTTCTCGTCTTATTTAATACTGCTGGTGGAGCGCAGGGTAACATCGTGGGCGCCGCCTTCTACAATGGAGGTGGCGGAAACCAGCGTCAGCTTGGCGTCCCGCTGCAGGTCGGGGATATTGGTTACGCCTACATTGCACATGGTGGACTTCACCTTATACAGGGAGCTTTCCACAGTGTCCCGCAGAGAGCCGGCGTAGGTAACGTAGCTGTCCACGCCCTCCTCAAAGGTGAGCTTGGCGCTGCCGCCCAAATCGTAGCGCTGCCAGTTGCGGGCCCGGTTACTACCTTCGCCCCAGTATTCCTTCATGTAAGCGCCATTGACCATTACCTTGGGGGTGGGGCTTTCGTCGAAGCGGGCAAAGTAACGGCCCAGCATCAAAAAGTCAGCGCCCATGGCCAGGGCCAGAGTCATGTGATAGTCGTGAACGATGCCGCCATCGGAGCAGATGGGTACGTAAATACCGGTTTCCTTGAAGTATTCGTCCCGGGCTGCGGCAACCTCAATCACAGCGGTGGCCTGACCTCTGCCGATGCCCTTGGTTTCCCGGGTGATGCAAATAGAGCCGCCGCCGATGCCGATTTTCACAAAGTCTGCGCCGGCCTCTGCCAGGAAGCGGAAGCCTTCCCTGTCCACCACGTTGCCTGCGCCGATTTTTACGGTGTCGCCGTAATGCTCCCGCACCCAGGCGATGGTCTTGGCCTGCCAGCAGGTGTAGCCCTCGGAGGAGTCGATTACAAGAGCGTCCACCCCGGCGGCCAGCAGAGCGGGGATTCTCTCAGCGTAGTCCCGGGTATTGATGCCGGCGCCTACCAGATAGCGCTTCTTGCTGTCCAGCAGCTCTTGAGGGTTGGCCTTGTGGGAGGCATAGTCCTTGCGGAATACGAAGTACAAAAGATTGTCCTCGCTGTCCACAATGGGCAGGCTGTTGAGCTTATGCTCCCAGATAATGTCGTTGGCTTCCTTCAGGGTGGTGTCTGCAGGAGCGGTAATCAGCTTTTCCCGGGGCGTCATGAAGTTCTGGACCTTTTCGCTGGGGTCCATACGGGATACCCGATAGTCCCGGCCGGTTACGATGCCCAGAAGCTTGCCGTTGGCGCTGCCGTCAGCGGTGATGGCTACGGTGGAGAAGCCGTTGCGCTCCTTCAGCGCCAGCACGTCTGCCAATGTAGCATCGGGGGTCAGGTTGGAGGCAGAGGTAACAAAGCCTGCCTTATAGCCCTTGACCTTGGCGACCATGGCGGCCTGGGAGGCGATGGACTGGGAACCGTAAATAAAGCTGAGGCCGCCCTCCTTGGCAAGGGCAATGGCCAGAGTGTCGTTGGAAACGGACTGCATAACAGCAGAAACCAGAGGAATATTCAAAGAGATTGCCGGTTCTTCCTCGCCCTTGCGATACTTGGTCAAGGGGGTGCGCAGGGACACATTGCTGGGAATGCAATCCTCGGAAGTGTAACCGGGAATCAGCAGATATTCGCTGAAAGTGCGGCTGGGTTCGGTGCAATAATGAGCCATGGGAAATCTCCTCCTAAATGAATATCTATATGAATTAATGAACTTACAGAGTTATACGCCCGTGCCGTCCCCGGGGTCGAAAAAGGTCGGGGTCTGGTTGCCCCGGTTGTCCAGATACTTGAAATTGCCGACTACTTCGTTGACGGTATCTGCCACTGCGAAGGAGCCGGGGACACTGCGGATAATGTCTGCCATCAGGTGAATCTGGGACCTGTTTACCACGCAGATGAGAATGCTGGTTTCCTTACCGTGGTAAATTCCCTTGCCGGGAATCAGGGTTGCGCTGTGGTGCAGCTGATGGATAATGGCCTCTGCCAGCTGCTCCGGGTGGGGTGTGATGATTTCAAAGCGCACCGCGCTGCGGCCGGCCTTATCCAGCTTGTCCATAACGGAGCTGGCGGCGAAGCCGTAGAGAATGCACATCAGAACAGGCTCGATTTTGTAGCCATAGACAAAGTAGCTCAATACGGCAACAGCGCAGTTCAGGGCAAAGGAAATCCAGTAGAAGCTGAAATCCGGACGGTACTTGTGAATCAGCGAGGAAATAAAGTCCGTGCCGCCGGTGTATGCGCCGGCTTTCAGCAGCAGGGCGGTGATGGCGCCGGTGAGAATGCCCCCCACCAGAGGGCCTACGAGAGCGGAATTTTGGGTAACGTAGTGAAAGGCAGACAAGTCTACCCTGTCCAGCACCAGAAGAAACACAGAAAACGCCGCAGCAAAGGTAAGAGCCCGCACTGCCAGGGTTTTGCTCACCAGCTTGTACACCCCCAGAGCAAGGGGTGCGTTGAGAAGCAGACTCAAATATCCCATACGCAGCCCGGTAAGATGCTGGATCATGGTGCAAAGTCCGTTCAGCCCGGCAGGCGCAAAGGAATTGGGAAAGATAAACAGCTGATAACTCAGCGCCAAAGCCCCGGCCAGAAGCAGGATAAACAGATAAGTGATGGCTTTTCTGCTGCGAAACATCATTTCACCTCGAATAGAAATTTTTGGCAAAAATCAGTATATTCCGTTACCTTATAATATAGCATACTCCCCCTGTGGGGTCAAGCACAGATTTTCGCCAAAGCTGCCGGAGACAACGGGAAACGGGCAGGCATTTTTCACAAAAATGTTGCATTCATGCGGGGGTTGTGTTATATTTTTAAGGTTAAGAGGAAATCCTGTTTATTTGATAGAAAAGGAGCGCTGTTTGTATGGCATCTCAAGAGAATATCCGCAATATCGCCATCATCGCCCACGTTGACCACGGCAAAACCACCCTGGTGGACGAGCTGCTGAAGCAGGGAGGCATCTACCGGGAAAACCAGGCCACCCAGGACCGGGTGATGGACTCCGGCGATTTGGAGCGGGAGCGGGGCATTACCATTCTGGCAAAGAACACATCTGTGTATTATAAGGATACAAAAATCAACATTGTGGACACCCCCGGCCACGCCGATTTCGGCGGCGAGGTGGAGCGAATCCTCAAAATGGTCAATGGCGTTATTCTGCTGGTGGACGCCGCAGAGGGTCCCATGCCCCAGACCCGGTTTGTGCTGGGCAAGGCTCTGGAGCTGGGCCACAAGGTTATCGTGGCAGTGAACAAGGTGGACAAGCCCGATGCCCGGGTGCATGAGGTCATGGACGAGGTGCTGGAGCTGCTTCTGGAGCTGGAGGCCACCGACGAGCAATTCAACTCTCCTACGGTGTTCTGCTCCGGACGGCAGGGAACTGCCAGCTACAGCCCCGACGAAATGGGGGAGAATCTGGTGCCCCTGTTTGAGACCATCGTCCAGTATATCGACCCGCCCCAGGGGGACGCGGACGCGCCTCTGCAGCTGCTGGTTTCCTCCATTGACTACAATGAGTATGTGGGCAGAATTGCCGTGGGCCGGGTAGAGCGGGGCACCATCAAGGTGAACCAGGAGGTGGCCATTTGCGACTACCACAATCCGGACATGAAGCAAAAGGGCAAGGTAGTTGCCCTGTACGCCTTTGACGGGCTGGGCAAAGCTCCCATTCAGGAGGCCTCCGCCGGAGAGATTGTGGCGCTGTCCGGTATGGCAGATATCACCATCGGCCGCACCTTGTGCGCCCCGGACTGTCCCGAGCCGCTGCCCTTTGTGAAGATTTCCGAGCCTACCATTGAAATGACCTTTGCCGTCAACGATTCTCCCTTTGCAGGCAAGGAGGGCAAGTTCGTTACCTCCCGCAATCTGCGGGACCGGCTGGAAAAGGAGCTTTTGAAGGACGTATCGCTGCATGTAACCGAGGCCAGCACCGACTCTTTCAATGTGGCGGGCCGGGGAGAAATGCACCTGTCCATTTTGATGGAAACCATGCGCCGGGAGGGGTTTGAGTTTTCTGTGTCCACCCCCCGTGTGCTGACCAGGGAAATTGACGGCAAGGTGTGTGAGCCTGTTGAGCGCATGGTCGCCGACGTTCCGGAGGAGTGTATGGGCGCGGTGATTGAAAAAATGGGCCGCCGCAAGGGAGATTTGCTGTCCATGACCCCCATGGGCAACCGCTACCGCCTGGAATTTCTGGTACCCTCCCGGGGCCTGTTCGGCTACCGCAACGAATTTTTGACGGATACCCGGGGCGAGGGCATTATGTCCTCCGTGCTGGACAGCTATGCTCCCATGAAGGGAGAAATTGAGCGCCGCTTAACCGGCAGTCTGATTGCCTTTGAAACCGGCGAAGCGGTAACCTACGGCCTTGCCGCCGCCCAGGAGCGGGGGGCGCTGTTCATCGGCCCCGGCGTGCCGGTGTACGCCGGAATGGTGGTGGGCATTTGCAGCCGTAACGAGGATATGACCGTCAACGTGTGCAAGCGCAAGCAGCTGACCAATATGCGCGCCTCCGGCTCGGATGAGGCCCTGCGTCTGACCACCCCCAGAACCTACTCCCTGGAGCAGTGCCTGGAATTTTTGGCAGACGACGAGCTGCTGGAATGCACCCCCAAGAGTCTGCGGATTCGCAAGCGGGAGCTGGACCATGCCGCCCGTATGCGCGCGGTGATGAAAAAGAGGAATCAGGAATAATCAGAAGTGGCCTTCCCCGTGGGGAAGGCCGTTTTTGCATCAGTTTTCCATCTGCTTGCCGAAAAACTCCGCCACGGTCTGGGCCAGCTTCTGGTCCTGCTCGCCCAGGGGAGAGTCTCCCTCGTTCATCAAAAGAAGCACGCAGCCCATCAGGTCGCCCTGGCTCAAAATGGGCGCAGCTACCCCCAGGTGGTATTTTTCGCTGCCCTCGGTGGCGGGAATGACCGGCGCGCCGGATTCGTAGCGGTAGTTGCACCGCTGCTCCATCAGCTTGTCCAGCTCCCGGGAGTTGGGCTTGTCCAGCAGCTCCCGCTTGGGGGCGCCGGACAGGGCGATGATGGAGTCCCGGACGGAAACCGCGGCAATGCGCCCGGTGTTGGCGCCGATGGCGTCGCACATCTGGGCGGCGAAGTCCTGCAAATCTCCCATGGGGGAGTACTTGCGGAAAATCACGCCGCCGTCTTTTTCCGTGTAGATTTCCAGAGGGTCTCCCTC
>JAZOQT010000064.1:0-42975 GCA_045656245.1 Faecousia sp. | reverse complement strand
AAATTCAGTTTCATGGCTACCGCAGCCACGCGCTGAGGGATTGCTCCGGCGGATTTATGCTTGCCAGAAAAATGGGATTTAATGTGTTAGCTGTTGATCAGCGCTCCCACGCAAGAAGTCAGGGACGTGTAATTGGATTTGGCGTTCTCGAGCGCTGGGATTGCCTGTATTGGGCAAATTACATTCGCCAGCGTTTTGGTGGGAAGACACCAATCATCCTTTCCGGCTTGTCTATGGCTGCGGCAACCGTGTTAATGTCTGCGGATTTGGATTTACCGAGCAATGTGGCTTGTCTGATTGCAGATTGTCCCTATTCCTCACCCAGTAAAATAATCCGCAAGGTATGCCTGGATAGGAAAATTCCAGACACATTGGCTTATCCCTTTATCCGTCTTAGCGCGCGCATTCTCGGCGGTTTTTCCCTGACGCAATCTGACGCAGTGCAATCTGTAAAAAAAGCGAAGATTCCAATTTTGCTGATTCATGGCAAAGACGACCGATTTGTACCATGGCAAATGAGCAAGGAAATCCATGACGTAAGCAATAGCGACTGTCAGTTGCACCTATTCCCAGATGCCGGACACGGCTTGTCTTATATGGTTGACCCGCTGCGTTATGAAAATATAATTGTCAACTTTTTATGGCAGATTCCTGCCCTGCAGCCTCACCTTGCGGGAAATGATTATGTTCAGAAAATCATAGCCGGCAGACCGCAAATATACTAAGATGCGGCGGTTTCAGTCACTCTCACATTCTCTTTGACAAACCGATACCCCATTGATATAATACAATTAGAAATGAAGAAGGAGGTATTCACATGAAAAAGAACATCATTACCATAAGCCGTCAGTTTGGTAGTGGCGGACGTACTGTGGGAAAATTGATTGCAGAAGAGCTTGGTATCCCGTTCTATGACAAAGAATTGGTGGAACATATAGCATTGGAATCCGGCTTTGCCCCCAAGTTTGTTGAAGAAAACGGTGAGCATGCACCTGGTAAAAGCTTTCTTTCCTACGCCTTTGCACCACAGGGTGTTCCCGGCGTTATGAGCGGTCTTTCCACTGCGGATTTTTTGTGGAATATCCAGTGCAGTGTCATTTTGCAGTTGGCTGAGAAAGGTCCATGTGTAATCGTTGGGCGTAATGCCGATTACATATTGAAGGACCGAGACGATGTTTTCCATACCTTTATTCATGCAGATACAGATTTCCGTGCAGACCGTATTGTTCGCCTTTATGGTGAATCGGAAAAATCCCCACAGGCGCGTCTACAGGAAAAGGACAAGCGCCGTAGGCTGAATTATCAGCACTACACCGGCAGAGATTGGGGCCATTCCGAAAACTACGATATTTGTCTCAACACAGCAACCATAGGGGTGGAAGCTGCGGCTGATTTGATTGTAAATCTCATTCATAACCAGAATGACTAAACAAGAAATCCTCCGGTCAACCGGAGGATTTTTCTTATTTCATTTTCTTTTTCCTGTGCAGCATCATGGGCAGGTACGCCAAGGATGCCAGCAAAAACAAACCGGACAACTCCAACACCCAATCGAACAGGGTAATTTTTGTAATCAGAGACAATAAAATCCGTACAGGAATGGGAATTACAAACAGGGCAACCGTCATGGATTTGTTGTTCAGTCTGCCTATGCAGCTTAAATACACCACACAGCCTGCCACAGCGTACCAGACCACACCCAAGATAATTCGCAGGAAATTGCCGGTAAAGAAGGTGGCAATGAGCAAAAAGGCAGAGAACGCCGCCCCCAGCTTGCCGTAAAGCTCCGGATCATTGCGGTGCATACCGGAAAGCAAAACTATGTACCCACCGCTGGCTATCAGCGGCAGTATTGCGCAGAAGATAACCTCAATAAAGTTGATGTCCACAAAATTTGTAATACCAAGATAGAAAACCGCCCGCAGGAACAGAGACAGCGCCATAAACAACGTTGTACCCTTGACATATTTACCGGTAACGGTCAACTCCATTCTGGAAGCCACAACAACACCCCCTGTTTTTCGTTAGTATACTAAATGTTTTCCAATCTGTCAAACCGGCGTAGCTTCCTTATCTGCAATGTGAATACTGACACCGTTGACCTCCACGTCTTCCTCCGCAGAAATCAGGATATATTTCACACCACCGATGACTCTGGTCTGAATCAAATCAGCCTTATCCGGCGCAACCTGAATGGATACATCAGGAGTCTTGATTTCAAAGCGATTGCTGTCAATGATGTTCTTCGGGTGCAAATCCGCCTCAAAGCCAAAGGCCTCATCATAGTCCACACTGAACTTGGCAATGTGCTGTTGCGAAACGCCACAATCCTGCAAAACACGCTTGACCTCCTCCTTACCTATCAACAACGCCTCCGGGTCCTTGCTCTCCTTATGAATGGCAATCCGCTGGCAGAGCTCACTGTGAACCGTCTGCAGCGTGTCCATGTCGCACTGCTCCTCCAGAGAGCGCTCCATAAGGGCAGCAAAGGACTGTTTCTGCTCATAGGCAGGTTTGGGTATCTGCGTACGGAAAACCGCGTCTACAAAGCTCTGGTGGCTCTCCTTGGAGCTGTGGGTATAATACAGAGCATTATAGATGTTTGTACTGCGGTTATCAAAGGCAGGAAACAAAAATCCAAGCTCCGGTGCGGCCACCACGTTAGAAATGCCACCGTCATGAAACAGCTTATTTTCCGGTATGTAATGCAGCTTCGGCTGCGTTTGCTTTACCGGGCAGATACTGCAGATAAGGTACTGATAGGTTTCATCGCTTCCGGCAGCATCTTCTTCCCCGTTTTTATTTTTAAAGGGGACATCATAGCTGTCGCAGGCCAGAAGAATCAGGAAGTTTTCCCGTAGGGAGACAGTTTCAATTACCTTGCGGCAGAAGTCTGTACGCAGATTGTCGTCCTTTAATCCGCCGCTTCTCAGCTGCATCAGAAGCTTATGCTCCGGGCTGTCTGCTACCTGGGCGGTTTTGAAATTGATATCAATCAGATTCTTACCCACTGTCCCGGAAAGGGTACGCTTCAGCAGTGCAAAGTACTTTTCCCCTTCATTTTCCGTCATTAAACCGGTGCTTTGGCGGAATTGCGAGATGATTTCCTTATTTTCATTGACATAGCAGCCGAAAATTTCCGTTATATTGCTGCGCTCACGACGCAAATGACGGCGAATTTCGCCGATTTCCCTTGTGTTCATACATACCTCACAGATTCATTTCTTGCCGGGTTATTATACCATACCCACAAACAAAAAGGAAGCCTTCGGACAAAATTATCCGAAGGCATTTTCCTTAGTCCCAAAGGCATTTCCAATTCTGAATGAAATACTCAATGCCGGAATACACCGTGGTAACCACAATGACACCGGTGATAATTCCACCCAAAAATGCCACCGTAGGAAAGGCCATCCAAATGCACAGACCAATCATGGTGCTGGCAGTTTTTACCTTGCCGCTCCAACCGGCGGCAATGACCTTACCCTTCCCTACAGCCACAAGACGCAGGCCGGTAACGGCAAATTCTCTGGTTAAGACAATCATCAGAGCCCACGCAGGCATGCTCCCCCATTGGCAGAACATGGTCATGGCTGCAATGGTCAGAAGCTTGTCCGCCAGAGGGTCCAAAAACTTACCGAAATCGCTGACCTGATTAAACTTACGGGCAATTTCTCCGTCGATATAATCCGTCAAACTGGCAATAATAAAAACCGCCAGGGAAAGCCACATCCACAGACCGTTCTGTCCGCCGCTTGCATACATCAGCAGCATATATACCGGGATAAACGCAACGCGCAGCAGTGTAATTTTACTTGCAAGTGTCATCTTCATTCCTCCACAACATAACCGGACAGGTCTCCGTCCACAATACTGTCGATTTTCACGGTAACGAATGTACCCTCCTGCAGATCCTCATCGCAGGCAAGCCAGACTCTGCCGTCAATTTCCGGAGAATCGGCATAGGTACGGCCATAGTACTGACCGTATTCGTTGTCAAAACCGTCAACCAGCACGGTTATGTTTTTGCCAATCATGGCTTCATTATAGGTGTCCATAATTTTGGACTGAATTTGCTGCAGAATTTCTGCTCTTTCTTGGGCAACGGCGCTGTCAGGGTGTGGCATTTCTGCCGCAGGCGTTCCCTCTTCGGGAGAAAACGGGAATGCGCCCACGCGCTCCATGCGCTGCGCCTTCAAAAACTCGCAAAGCTCCTGAAACTCCGCCTCGCCCTCACCGGGAAGTCCGGTAATCACACTGGTACGGAGCACCAGACCGGGGATTCTGCTGCGAAGCTTTGCAATCAACGCCTCCAAAAACGCCTTATCCCCCCGACGGTTCATCAACTGAAGAATCCGGCTGTTGCAATGCTGAATGGGAATATCCAGATATTTGACGATTTTCGACTCTGTTGCCATAACCTCAATCAATGCATCGTCAATTTCATCTGGATACACATAATGTACGCGAATCCATTGAAGGCCCTCAATTTTACAAAGCTGACGAAGCAGCTGGGGCAAAAGCCGCTTGTGCTCCTCTAAATCCGTGCCGTAACGGCTGGTATCCTGGGCAACCACCAGCAGCTCCTTTACGCCGCTGTCTGCCAACAGGCGGGCCTCGTAGAGAATATCATCAATACTGCGGCTGCGGAATTTCCCCCGAAGATAGGGTATGATGCAATAGCTGCATCGGTTGTCGCAGCCCTCTGCAATTTTGATGTAGGCGTAATGCTCCGGGGTTGTCAGGATTCTGCCGGTTTCTTCCTCCGGCTGGTCAATGGACGCAAATTGCGCCACGCTCTGCCCTGCCAAAAGGGCTTCAATGGCTGGGACAACCTCGGTGTAACTGCCGGTACCCAGAATACCGTCTACCTCGGGAAGCTGATCCATGATTTCCTGCTGATACCTCTGGGAAAGACAGCCGGTAACCAAAATCTTTCCCACAAGCCCCTCTGCTTTCAATGCAGCAGTTTGCAGGATAAAGTCAATTGCCTCGGATTTTGCCGAATCAATGAAGCCGCAGGTGTTAATCACCACCACATCACAGCCGGCAATCCCTTCACAAACGGTATGTCCGGCCTGCTGTACGCGGTACATCATGCGCTCGCAGTCCACCTGATTCTTGGCGCAGCCAAGACTGATAAAGCCTATATTTGCCATATTTACTCCTCCGGGAGATTATCTGTGTCAAAAGAAAGCTGGTCCAGCGCCCTGCGGATATCCCCGTAGCGGTGTCCCTTGCGAAGGAGGCTGTCAATCGCCCGACGGATTTCCTTTTGGTCGGAATTTTCGTCCAAACGGGACTGCAGAAACTGGCTGATTTTATCCTGCTGAACCGGATAATCTGCCAGCGCCTCCTCCCAAAGCTCCTTGGGAATCCGCTTTTCAAACAACGCCTGCTTTACCCGGGCAAGGCCATAGCCTCTGGAAATGCACCGACTGACAATCTGATGGGCGGTTTTCCGGTCGTCCAGCAAGGAAAGCTCCTGCAGCCACTTCACTGCATTATGGGCATTTTCAGGACGCTCACCCTTCTGAATCAGCCGACTTTCCAAATCCTTTTGGGATACATCGGAGGCAGTAATGATACGCATTGCCCGCATTTTGGCAGACATTTCTCCTGCCTGCTGTTCCAGTGCGGCAAATTCCTCCGGAGATAGTTCCATGCCGGTGTACAGCCCAAAATCCTCAATTGTCTGGCGGTACAGCCGCATCACCCTGCCGTCGGAGAAATCCACACGGTAGCGGTTCACCCTGTCCGGTGTGGTGAGCAGCTTCTCAATCTTCATCATTAAAATCGTCAGCGCTGACGGATACCGGCCGCTGGGCGGCCTTGGCGGGGGTTCGGGTTGCGAAGCTGTTCTTCAAAAGATTTTCCCGAACCTTGGCCTCCACCTGCGCGGCAATCTCGGGATTTTCCTGGAGATAAGATTTTACACTGTCCTTGCCCTGTCCGATGCGCTCATCTCCCATGGAGAACCAGCTGCCGGACTTCTGGACAATGTCCATCTCCACAGCCAAGTCAACCAATTCTCCCCACTTGCTGATGCCCTGACCGTACATAATATCGAAATGGGCCTCTCTGAAGGGAGGCGCAACCTTGTTCTTAACAACTTTAACGCGGGTTCTGTTGCCAATGACATTGCCACCGTCCTTAATAGACTCGGTGCGGCGGACATCCAGACGTACAGAGGAATAGAACTTCAGCGCGTTACCGCCGGTAGTGGTTTCCGGATTTCCGTACATCACACCGATTTTCATACGAAGCTGATTGATAAAAATCACAACGCAGTTGGTTTTGGCAATGGTGCCGGCCAGTTTCCGCAGCGCCTGGCTCATGAGCCGCGCCTGCAGACCAACATGGGAATCGCCCATTTCACCCTCAATTTCCTGCTTCGGCACAAGGGCTGCCACAGAGTCCACTACCAGAGCGTCCACTGCGCCGCTGCGCACCAGCGCATCGGTGATTTCCAGGGCCTGCTCACCGGTATCCGGCTGGGAAACCAGCATATTATCCGTGTCCACGCCCAATGCGGCAGCATAGACAGGGTCCAGGGCATGCTCCGCGTCCACAAAGGCAACCTCGCCGCCCATCTTTTGTGCCTCGGCAAGAATATGCAGCGCCAGGGTGGTTATACCGGAGGATTCCGGACCGTAGATTTCAATAATTCTTCCCTTCGGCACACCGCCGATGCCCAGTGCGGCATCCAGCGCCAAGGAGCCGGTGGATATGGCTTCCACGTTCATCTCCGGCTTATCTCCGAGGCGCATAACCGTACCCTTGCCCCAGTCCTTCTCAATTTGCGCAAGAGCGGTTTGCAGAGCTTTTTTCTTGTCCGATGCCGGTGTAGGGGCTTCGTAAGCTGTCTTTTTCGTTGCCATAATCAATCTTCCTTCCTGTTGAGCTGTGCCAGCACAGCCCGTTCTCTGTCGTTATAATCTCTGGAACGTTCCAGAATGGTATACCCGTTTTCCTCCAAAATAGAGCAAACTGCATCGCCCTGACCCATGCCAAATTCCAAGCAAAGGTAGCCCTCCGGCTTTAGAGCGTGGGAGAAATTATTTGCAATGCTACGGTAAAAATCCAGACCGTCTTCGCCACCGTGAAGCGCCAAATGTGGCTCATAATCCTTTACGCTTGTGGAAAGCTGTCCCATTTCCTCCGTGGTGATATAAGGAGGATTGGATACAATCATATCGAAGCTTCCCAAAAAAGCCGCAGGACTTTGAAGGGCGTTCACATGCACGCAGGAGACTCTCCCCGTTAAGTGATTGCGCGCGGCATTTTTTCTTGCTACCGCCAGCGCCTCCTTGGAAATATCCCCAAGAGTTACTTTGGCGTCAGGCACCTTGCTGGCGATTGCCAGACCGATACAGCCGGAACCGGTACACAGGTCCAGAATCCGCGGTCCTTTCTCCAAAAACAGCGCCTTTTCGATGGCCAGCTTTGCAACAGCGCAGGTATCGTCCCGGGGAATCAAAACATTCTTGTCCACATACAGCGGCAATCCGTAAAATTCCCACTCCCCCAAAATATAGGCAAGGGGCTCCCCTTTCAAAATCCTGTGTGCGGCAAAATCCATGCCGGCGCAGATTTCCTCCGAGGCATATAACTCGCCCTGTGCAAGGAGCTGCTCCTGTTTTTTACCGGTAACATGGCAAAGCAGCTGTCGGGCAATGTAGCCTGCAGACTGGGCATCCTCCGTTGCCATAAGGGTTTTGCGGGTGTCCAGATACAGCTGGGCATAGGTCTTTACCAACGGTCTGCCTCCTCTTCCTGGGGAAGAACCGCCTTCAGAGCGGCAATGGCTACCTCCATCATACCGTCATCCGGCTCGTTGGTGGTCAGCTTTTGCATCCACATACCCGGGGCTGTGATGATTTTTGTAAACCAGCTGTCGTGTCTGCCGGCCCAGCGGTTGATTTCGTAGGTAACAGCCACTACCAGCGGTAGCAGAAGAAGCTTAAAAACAATCATAATCAGCCGGTACAGGAAGCCGCCTCGCATGGCAGCCATTCCGGGAAGCACCGTCAAAAGTAAGCTGGAGGCCACGGAGAACACCAGTATGGAAATCACCATCACCACCAGCAGAAAGCTGGTTCCGCACCGAGGATGCAGGCGGGACTGCTGACGAACATTTTCAACGGTTAGGGGCAGAGCTGCCTCATAACAGCGAATGGTTTTATGCTCTGCGCCATGGTAGCCAAATACACGCTTCATTTCCTTCATTCTGGAAACCAGGAACATATACAAAAGGAAAATCAGCATGCGAATAACGCCTTCAATCAAATTCTGGAGCAAATTGCTGTGGAGAATCCGGTCAAAAAAGCCGCTGATAACCATGGGAAGCAAGAAGAAAAGCACGATGGAAAGTCCAAGACCCATAAACACAGCGAGTCCTACAAGAACTTTTTGGAATGTATCGCTTCCCAGCTTCTTTTCCAGCCACATATCGAATTTAGATGGTGCTTCCTGCTCCTCCTCCGGAGCCAGGTCCGCCGATTGCATCAGCGCTTTAACTCCGGTAACCTGAGAGTCAAAGAAATTCACAACACCCCGAATCAGAGGCTTGCTTAAAATAGAATCCTTGCTCCGCACCTTTCTGGGCCTAACGTCAATTTTTAGCTCTCCGTTGCTGCGGACAACCACCGCATCCTTGTCCGGTCCGCGCATCATGATTCCTTCAATCAGCGCCTGACCGCCAATCACGGTCTTAAACTGCTCGCAGCATTGCTGTTCGTTATTATCAGCCATACATTTGTCCTTTCTCACTGGATAATCGGCAGACGGATGGTAACCAAGGTTCCCCCCTCCGGAGCGTTTTCCAGTGTCAGCGTGCCATTGTGCATCTGAACGATTTCATCGCTCACTGCCAATCCGATGCCCGAACCACGGGCCTTGGAGCTTCCCTTAAAGAATTTCTTCTTTACAAGAGAAAGCTCATCCTCCGGGATTCCCGGCCCAAAGTCCCGAATCCGGATAACCACGTCGGATGTCTCTGCGCAGATGGACGCCTCAATTTTTTTACCATCGCCGCCATGCTTTGCGGCGTTGTCCAATATATTCAAAAATACCTGCCGCAGCCGCTTGGCATCGCAGGATATTTCCGGAATATCCTCGTCATTATCCTGGTATTCCAGAGCAATCCCCTCTTGCTTCAGACGACTGCCGTACATGAATACCGTATCCTCAAATTCACCGCGAATGTCTGCCAGATCCATATTCAGGGTCATTCTGCCGTCCTGAATACGGGTAAAGTCCAGCAGGTCCACCACCATTTCCGTCAGGCGTCGGGCTTCACGCAAAATGATTTCCATACCTCTGCGGGTATCCCGGTCCAATTTTTCATCCCCCAAAAGGGTTTCACTCCAGCCGGTGATGGCCGTTAGAGGCGTACGAAGCTCATGGGAGAGGGAGGAAATAAATTCCCTCTGGGATTTTTCGTTCTGGTTGATTTGGACAGACATCTCATTAATGGTGTCCACCAGCTCCCCCACCTCATCGTCGTATTGGGATTGAATCTGTATACCGTAACTGCCACCGGCAATGCGCTTGGCCTTTTCGGTAATTTCCGCAACCGGCACCAGGATAGAGTGAATGTAATAATTGCTGCTGATAAGCACAATCAGCACTATCACCGCCAGGGCTGCCAGAGAAATCACCGCAACGATACCAATCTGTCTGTCAATGAGCCTTGTGGAGGACACATACCGCAGAACGCCGATGACTTCGCCGTTGCTGTATATCATCGGGCTGGATATAGCAATGATACGCTCCCCGGTTGCCGGATTTTTACCGGTGTATTTGCCGATATCCCGTGTGGAAATTGCCTGTTGAATGTCTGTGGTGGTGGGTGTTTCCCCTACCCAGCTGCCATAGCTGGTGGCAACAATCCGACCCTGAACATCGATAAACTGCAGCTCCAAACGATTTTTGTCCTCAAAGGACTTGGCATAGTTGATACAGGACTGGTAATAGTCTTTATAATTCTGGTTCAGATAATCACTGAAAAAGTCTGCGGTGGTTCTGGCACGGTAGTCCAGGTCTGCCTCCATGGAAGCATAGTAGTAGGCTGAAAACGCAAAGGTAACAATCAGCACACACACCAGCCCAAGGCCGCATACCACGCCCACCGTATTCATAAGCCAGCGCTTTTTTAAGCCGCCAACCTTTTTCATGGGCAACTCCTCATTCTTCCGGGGTTAAATTCCCCATTTATAGCCATAGCCCCAGACTGTGGTGATAAAGGAGGGATTGTTGGCATCGTCCTCCACCTTAATGCGCAGTCTGCGGATATTCACGTCCACAATTTTCAGCTCGCCTTCATATTCTCTGCCCCACACTGCGGAGAGAATTTCCTCCCGGGACAGGGCTCTGCCGGGATTTTGCATGAACAGCTTCATAATGGCGTATTCCACCTGAGTCAGACGGATACGAACACCGTTCTTTTCCAGGGTATGGTTGTGGGTATTGAGCATAAAGGGTCCCTGGTTCATCAGCTCGCTAACGGCAATCTTATCGTCCCCCATACGGCGGAACAGCGCGTCAATCCGGGCTGTTAACTCTGCAGGAGAGAAGGGCTTGGTTTCATAGTCGTCTGCGCCGGTCATCAATCCGGTAACCTTGTCCATCTCCTGGGTTCTGGCGGTAAGCATAATCACACCCAGTTTTGCCCCGGTAGCGCGTATACGGCGGCAGACCTCGAAGCCGTCGATATCTGGAAGCATAATGTCTAAAATCGCAACACCAATATCCGGAATCCGCTGCATCTTCTCCAGCGCTTCCTCACCTGTGCCAGCCTCGATAACATCATAGCCGGCTCTTTTCAGATTGATGACTACGAAGCTTCGGATATTCTCTTCGTCTTCCAAAATCAAAACCTTTTTCATAGCACACCTCTTATGTTTCCCCTGTCTTCCAATCCTGCAAAATCAGGTGGAAGGCAGATTTCAAGCTATCCTTGGTAATTTCATAGGCGCTGGACAGGCCCTCCAATTTGGCGGCATATACCGTAGATTCTCCACGGTGCACCACAAATCGGTTGTCTTCTGCTGCCAGCTCCTCCCGCTTTTGTCCCGTAAGAACATAGAGGGAAAACAGCGGCTGAACCTGGGTTTCATCCCCGTTCCACAGGCAGAAGGTAAAGCTGCTTCCTATTTGTATCACGGTGATTCTGTCTGCCTGCTCATGATTGAGCTGTAAATACCAGCCGCCGGCAAAATTGTGATAGGTAAACAGCTTATTGTGCTCACTGCCGTCTGCATGCATGGAATACCAGCGAATAATATGCCCGTCAGCGGCTACCGGAGCGCCCTCCGGCAATTTGGTGGGGATTAGACTGGGAAGCTCCAGTATCCCGTCGTTGTCAATATCATCGGCATATACGTAGTAATTGCGCAGGGTTTGCACCCCCGTGCCGGAATCATTGGAAAATGCAACATTGGTAAACTGCCCATCTATCTGGGCATATACATCTGTTACAATGGCGCTACCATCTACATCACTGGCAACGAATGCCGCCGGCTCACCACTCTGCAACCGGCCCAGAATCAACCGCTTGATTTTATCCGCAGAGGCAGACATATTGATTTCCGGTGAGCGAAGCAGTGTATTATCCTGAATGGAGAACAGCTGGGCTATGCCGTTATCCGAATTGGTCTGCCCGGGCTTCAAAAGAAGCAGCTCTGCGCAGGCATCACTGTTTAGGTCGCAGGTAATCAGCCTTGCATAGCTTTCTCCCAAGACCTCCGTCAACTCTCCGCTGCGCAGGGTATAAACGGAAACGGAGCGCAGCACCTGGTCGCTGACCTGTCTGCCCACCACCACTTCATAGCCGGGCCGGTCATTCATACGCAGATATTCCACCTGCTCAAAGGCCGTGCCACTGCACTCTACGGTGTCCAGCAGGCGATATTGACCGTCCTCCTGGGCAAAAACGAAAATCCGCAGGGGCTTGGTATCGGAATCCTTTGCGAACACCAGATACTCCGTATTTCCGTCGCCGTCCAGATCCGCCATTTGTACGGTCTGCTGATTTTCCCCGGAAACCGGCGCGCTGTATTGCAAACCCACCATCGCCTGTTCAATCACGGATTGCAGATTGGTAAACTGCTGTGAACGCTTGGGAAGCTGATATAAATCATACACCGTAGTGTTACAGCCCGATAGCAGGAGTGCCGCCAGAGCCAATATCAGCCATATCCATTTTTGTTTCAAGGCGTACACTCCCTTCAAAAAACTATTATAACACAAAATGTTGGAAAAAGAAAGCTATTTCACCACAACATTTGCTTCTCCCAGCAGATTTTTCAGCTCTTGAAGCATACGGCTGTCCAGAGCGGCGCGGGTTCCCCGCAGCGTACGGTTATCCGCGAAGAACACCTTAACGGTGCTGTTGCCGGGGAACATATTGACGATTGCTTTGACCTTTTTGTACCGGCTGTCTGTTTCGCTGGGAAGCTGCAAATACAGTGTGCCCTCTAATACCTCAGGTGCTTCCTGTGGCGCTTCGGGCGTATTCTCCTCCGTTGCATAGTCGGAAATAGGACGGACCACATTGATAACAATCTGAGGCTCTTTATCGTCCCGCAGAGAAAGTCTGCCGGTAACCACTACGGTACTGTTTTCCTTCAGATAACCGCCGTACTGGCTTAACACATTGGAAAATGCCAGCATTTCCATAGAGGCGGTATCGTCCTCCAGGGTAACATAGGCCATCATGGAATTATTCCGTGTGGTCTTCATTTTTACATTTTGAACAACGCCTGCCACGCTGACAATCTGGTCGTCCCGGTAGCGGGAATCCTCGTCCAACAGTTCATGGATGGGTATGACGTGGGTGTTCTTCAAATATTGACGATAATCGTCCATGGGGTGGCCGGAGAGGTAAATTCCTGTGGTTTCCTTTTCCATTGACATCAATTCCCCGGGGGTCAATTCCGGTAATTCTGCAATGGAAGGAGAGGCTGCTTTATCCTCCTCGTCCAGCATGGCAAACAGGCCAAGCTGACCTTCCAGATTCTTCTTGCGGGAAGCGGAAACATTGTCCATCATGGTATCGTACACCGACAAGAGGGTGCTTCTGTGGTTGCCGAAGCAATCCATTGCGCCGCATTTGATGAAGTTTTCCACCGCCCGTTTATTCAGCTCGCCTTCCCCCATTCTTTGGAGAAAGTCCTCCAGGGATTTGAACGCGCCGCCTTCAGTGCGCTTGGCAACAATGCCGTTAATCAGCCCGATGCCCACATTCTTCACTGCGCCCAGGCCAAAGCGAATGGCATCGCCGTCCACAGTAAAGGACGCTTCAGAATGGTTGATATCCGGGGGCAAAACAGCAATGCCCATGCCCTTACATTCTGCAATATAGCCGGAAATTTTAACGGCAGAGTCTAAAACAGAGGTCATCAGCGCCGCCATGTACTCCTTGGGATAATGGCACTTTAAGTAGGCGGTCTGGTAGGAAACGTAGGCGTAGCAAACTGCGTGGGCCTTATTAAAGGCATAGTTGGCAAAATCAACGATTTCGTCGTAAATAGACTGGGCCACCGCCTCGGGAACGCCCTTGGCAACAGCGCCGGGAATCCCCTGCTTTTCATCGCCGTAGACAAAGACCTTCCGTTCCTCCTCAATGACCTTCATCTTCTTTTTGGAGATGGCACGGCGAATATTGTCCGCCTGTCCCATAGTATAGCCGCCCAGCTGCTGGAAAATAGCAATAACCTGCTCCTGGTAAACGATACAGCCATAGGTAACCTTCAGAATCGGCTCTAACAGAGGTGTCTTATAGGTAATTTTCCGGGCATCCAGCTTGTTGGCAATGAACCTGGGAATAGAATCCATTGGGCCAGGGCGGTACAGCGCCACAATCGCCGTTAAATCTTCAATGGAGGTGGGCTTCATATTCACACAAATACCGGTAATACCCCCAGACTCCAACTGGAACACACCCTGGGTTTTCCCCTCTGCCAGCATGGCAAAGGTCTCCGTGTCATCATCAGCAACCTTGCTGATGTCAAAGTCCGGGGTGTGCCTACGAATCTGCTTTTGCGCATCTTCAATCACCGTCAGGTTTCGAAGTCCCAAGAAGTCCATCTTCAGCAGGCCCAGTTCCTCAATGGTGGTCATGGTATACTGGCTAACCACCGTGTCATCGTTACGGCTCAAAGGCACATAGGTGTATACCGGGTCTGCGGTTATCACCACACCTGCAGCATGGGTAGAGGTATTTCTGGGCATTCCCTCCAAGCTTTTTGCCGTATCTATGAGCTGACGGACCCGTTGGTCCTCATCATACATGGTCTTCAGCTGGGGGGAAATCTCCAAGGCCTTATCCAGTGTAATATGCAGCTCGTTAGGAACTGCCTTTGCCACAACATCGGTTTCCGCATAGGAGAAATTCAGAGCGCGTCCTACGTCCCGAATGGCGCCCCTTGCTGCCATAGTACCGAAGGTCGCTATCTGGGCAACGTGGTCGCTGCCGTACTTTTTCATCACGTAATCGATGACCTCACCCCGGCGTTCCTGACAGAAATCCGTATCAAAGTCCGGCATACTGACCCGCTCCGGATTCAAAAACCGCTCAAAAATCAAGGCGTATTTCATGGGGTCTACTTCTGTGATGTGCATACAGTATGCAACAATAGATGCCGCGCCGCTTCCACGACCCGGGCCTACAGGAATCCCCTGCTCCTTGGCGTAGCGAATGAAATCCCAGACAATAAGGTAGTAATTGACATACCCCATACGGCTGATGACATCAATCTCGTACTCCAATCGTTCCACATATTCTTGCGGAGGATTTTCATACCGCTCTTCAAACCCCTCGTAGCACAGCTTGCGGAAATACTTTTCATTGGTGTATCCCTGCGGCACAGGAAAGGACGGAAGATGGTACTCATGGAAGGTAAATTCCAGATTGCACATATCGGCAATCTTTCCCGTATTGTCAAAGGCCTCCGAGCAGTTGGGGAACAGTGCACGAAGCTCCTCCTCGGATTTGAGATAAAACTCCTCCGTTTCAAACTTCATGCGGTTGGGCTTGTCCACGGTTTCGCCGGTTTGAATACACAAAAGTACGTCCTGCATCTGGGCATCGGACTTGCGAAGATAATGGGCATCATTGGTAATCACCAAAGGAAGTCCTGTTTCTCTTGCAAGACGCATAAGACCTTGGTTAACAGGCTGCTGCTCTGCCATGCCATGGTCCTGCAGCTCCAGATAAAAATGCTCCGGCCCAAAAATATCCGCCATTTTCATGGCATAGTCCCTGGCGGCATCGTAGTCCTCGTTCAACAGGTATTGGGGAATTGCGCCGCCCAAACAGGCAGACAAAGCAATCAGCCCCTCATGATGGGACTTAAGAAGCTCCAAATCCACTCTTGGTTTGCCATAGAAGCCACGAGTATACGCCTCCGAAACCATATAACACAGGTTTTCATAGCCGGTACGGTTCTCGCACAGCAAGACCAGATGGTAAGAGGCGTTGTCAATGCCATGGACTCTGTCCTCCATGCCACGGCGGGCAACATATACCTCACAGCCAATAATCGGCTTAATCCCGGCGTCCTTTGCCGCCTTATAAAAATCAATACAGCCGTACATCACACCGTGGTCGGTAATGGCAATGGCGGTCTGGCCCAGTTCCTTGACTCGGTCCATCATACCGCCGATGCGGCATGCGCCGTCCAGAAGGCTGTATTCCGTATGCACATGCAGATGTGTAAAGCTCATAAAACAGCCTCCTTTGCCAATTCTACCAATTTTTTCAGACGATGATTCATCGCCGGCTTGCTGATAGGCGGTTCCATCATTTCCGCCAGCTCTGAAAGAGAACTTTCCGGATTATCCAGTCTTGCCTGCATTGCCTGCTGCAGTTTTTTCGGCATTTGGTCTGCCAGGCCCTTTTCCTGAATCACCCGAATGGCAGCCAACTGCTCCTGCGCCGCCTCCACAACCTTGGAGGTATTGGCGTCGTCGCAATTACAGCGGCGGTTTACCTTATTGTTCAGTTCCTTCTCCAGTCTGGCCTCCATAATGCCCATAGCGGCTATGGGTGCGCCCAGATAGGTAAGAAAATCGGAAATCATTTCACTTTGCTTCAGGTACAGCACCTGTCCGCCACCACGCTGGGCCGTTTTGGGATAGAATCCCAAAACCTCCTCCATAAGTGTATAAGTTTCCCGGGTAACACTTCGGTGGGTTGTGGCCAGTTCCATGTGATAGGCCTTAGCAGGGTCGGTTACGCTTCCGCCTGCCAGAAATGCCCCTCGCAAAAATGCGTTTTTGCAGCAATCTCCCTCCAGAATCGGCAGGTTCACATGAAGCACAGCTGTGTCCTCCACACAAAAGCCAAAGCTGGACATGATTGCGGCAACCTTCTCCTTGTCCTGAATTTGGAAAATCAGTTTACCCGGAGATTCCAGGCTGGGAAAGCTGTCAAAATCCAGACGGAAGGCCTTTTGAAACAGCCACGGAAGATTCTGGGCAAACTCACGGCACTCGGTGATAATGCGAATCCCCTCAGAGCTGAATTGGTTGCAGTAGAGCAATACGCCGTAGGCCTCCGCCAAAGCGCAGCAGCTCTTTTGCGGCAGGGCTCTGCAGATTTCTGCTTTTGCCGCGCCGGAAAAGGAAGTTGTCATACAGAGCCACCTCTCTTTCTACCAAATACGAACCTCCGGCTCCAATAGAATACCGGATTTACTGAACACAATCTCGGACACCTGCTTCAGAAGGTTTTTTACATCTGCAGCGGTAGCGCCACCCAAATTTACCGCAAAGCCAGCATGCTTTTGGGAAATAGCCGCCCTGCCCACGCTGTAGCCCTTCAGACCCGCTTCATCAATCAGCGCAGCTGCATAGCCACCCACAGGTCGCTTAAAGGCAGAGCCTGCAGAGGGCATATCCAGAGGCTGGGATGCAGAGCGCTTGGTCATCAGCTCTTTCATACGGGTCTTAATCGTCTCGCGGTCATCCTCTGTCAGGAAAAATACGGCGCTAATCACGATTTCTCCCGTTTCCTCCAGTCTGCTGTGGCGGTAGGAAAAATCCATTTCCTCCCCGGTGAGGATACGGATATTCCCTTGGAAATCCATAACCTCCACTGATTTCACCACCTGGCTGATTTCTCCGCCGTAGGCGCCGGCGTTCATATACACGCCGCCCCCCACTGTGCCGGGAATGCCATGGGCAAATTCCAGACCGGATAAGCCAAGATTGGCGGCATAAACAGCAGCTCTTGTCATGGTTACGCCTGCCATAACACGAATCTCCGTATCGCTGATACGCTCCATGCCGTCCAGCGCGTCTTTGAGGCAGATAACCACACCGCTGAGTCCTGCGTCCGGAGCAAGGACATTGGTACCTGCCCCCAATATATAGGTTTTACAGTCCAAAATAGCGGACTGTTTCAAAATTTCCTTCAGCTCCTCACGGCTTTTGGGGAACGCCATCACCTCGGCATTCCCCCCGATGCGGAAGGAGGTATGGGAAGCCATTGGCTCATGATAGCGCAGGGCGCAAACCGCCGGCAAATTCTGTTGTAAAGCAGTCATTTTCACCATAAACGCCTCCGGGTGTATGATATCTTTTATACTATAGCACACCAAGGCCAAATATGCAATTATTACATCGTATTTTTTACGCAAAAACACCGCATATCCTGGGATATGCGGTGTAATTTTACTAAATTTTTACTTTTCTACAACTTCCAGAACTTCCATGGGACAGACCTTGACACAAATGCCACAGGCAATACACTTGGAAGCAGGCGCTTCGCTCTTGAAAACCATAACCTTCATGGGGCAGGCCTCTACGCACTTGCCACAACTGACACAGTTCTTCTTGTTAATCATATAAATACCGGTTTTGGGATTCTGGGTAATGGCGTCATGCTCGCAAACCTTCATGCACTTGCCGCACTGGATACACACATTGGGCTTTGCGCCGCCATTTTTGCCGGTAACAATCTGAATGCAGGAATAATCGGGATGAAACTCCTTATAAAACGCCTGAGAACAGGCGCGGACACATTCCAGACAGGCCATACATTCTACATCTTTTTTAACCGTGAGCTTCTTCATGTCAAAGGATTCTCCTTCTATGTAAGTATGTATTATAAAATCTTCGTTATTATACTGTAAATTTTAAAAAATAGCAATCCCTAAAAATAAAATTGCGAATTTTTCCTGTCTAAAACCAGAATTACGGGAAATACTACCCTTGTAAACCGAATTTCAGGAGGAAATAACATGAAAAAATTTAGCATTATCGCACTTTGCTTTGTCCTTACCGCAATGCTCTTTACAGGCTGCCGCAGCAAGGCACCGGAACAAACCGACAATCCCAGCGCAGCACCCACAGCAACTCAGAAGCCCACCGTAACCGTTCCCGCAACTGTACCTGCTACAGAAGGAAACGGCGGCACTATGGGTACTGAGAGCGCAACCACGCCTACCAACGCCAACCGCATGCCCAATCTTATGCAGTAAAGTCGGGTTTATCCCCGACTTACATAGCATTCCCAGTTAAGAATACATTTACCGGTTTGGTCAACCAGGCAAGGAATACCGATAAAGCCCTGCTCTTTTGCCTCATCAAACACAGGCATGGTATCCCGAAGGGCCAGAAACTCCTTTAGGTACAGCAAATTGTCTTGAAAATCACAAAATATATATTGGATTCCTGCCCTGTCCAGGGCATTTCGGCAATCTACGCAATCCGGACACAGCATACTCCCGTAAATTTTCAGCATGATATCCTCACAGTACGGTAATGTATCGGGTGATGTTCTTCTTCATGCGCTCTGCCGCCTGTTTGGCAAGGTACAGATAGTCTTTTCCTTCGCCTTCCCCATCTTTCCAGGCGCAGGTTACCGAGGGACCGGCGCATACAACCGCGCCGAAGCCAAACCGGTCAAAGGCATGACTGCAGTTCTTGGCGTTTCCGCTGGGATAATCCAGTCCGTCAACCAGGAAGAAAGTGCGATTGTGCTTTTGCCGCAATGTGCGCAAGCTGTCTGCGTTGCCTGCGCTTAACAATGCGCCAACATTGGAGTAGCCGCACTTGCCAATCACTCCCACACCATGCCGGGTGGAAAGCTCCACCGCCGCCCCGTGAACCAAACGGGAGCCGGTCATCAAATCCTGCAATTCAACGGCAGTTTTATTGGCGCTGCGAGCAAGCAGAAATACCGCCTTATCCACCTTACAATAGGGCAAAAACGGCTTGACGGCATCACTGCCGATATACGGGCTGACAATCAGCGCATCACACAAATACCGGTTTTCGCCAAAAATCCCCTGTGCCACCGCCTCTGCTCCCCAGGGAGCATAAATATCCGGGGCATCCAGCACGACGTAATATCCCAGTTCCTTGGCCTGGGTCAAAAGTCGGGAAAGTCCGTCCAGCCCCTCCGCACCCATCAGCGCAAAGACACCGAAGGGAAAGCGAACCGCAGGGACAAATTCCTTCAATTCCTCCAGCAATTCTCTGCAAAAGCGCAGATAACCGCGAAGAAAGCTGCCCTCTTCCTCTACCAAATGGGCAGGAAGCAGCTCCTGCTTGACAGAAAAATCCACCATGGACGGATTTTTCAGTTTTCGAATCTTTTCCTGCAACAAATCCACAGACATTTTGCCACCTCCTCTTTGTTCCATTATACCATAACTTTCGTAGCAAACGCAATACTTTCCTGTAGAAAACTGTCGGTATTCCGGGCATACTAGGGACGAAAGGGGTGAGGGAAAATGAAATTATCCGGTTGGGCAATCACCATGGGCGTTGGCGCGGCAGTTGGCGCAGTGGCGGCTATGATGCTCCCCAAGCAGTCCTCCGCCAGAAAACTGATTAATAAAGCAGCCTACGCGGTGGAAGACGTGGCAAGCGAAGTAGGAGAAAAAATCAGCGCAAAGCTGGATATGTAACAAAATCGGGAAGCCTTGGCTTCCCGATTTAATTTATTGGATTTTCAGCGCAATTTCCTCATTTTCAACAGTAACATGAATGGAAGCAATTGGCTTTTCAAAGGAATCAATGATTGCAAGAGAAATGGGGTCTTCCAAATCCCTTTGAATGGTTCTGCGCAGATTCCGGGCGCCGTAGGTTACAGAGAACGCCTTTTTCACCAGGTACTGACGTACAGTTTCCTCCCAGGAGAGGGTCAGACCCCGGTCAGCAAGGTTCTGCCGAAGCTCCTCCAGCATAATGTCGGCAATTCCCAGGAAGTTTTCTTCCGTAAGATGGTTAAAGGTAATGATTTCGTCCACACGGTTGATAAACTCCGGACGCAGGAACTGGCGCAGCGCCTTCATCGCCTTTTCCTGGGCCATCTGATTCTCCGTTCTGCCGAAGCCCATGCCCCCTACCCCACCGTCGCTGCCTGCGTTGGAGGTCATGACGATGATGGTATTTTCAAAATTCACCGTTCTGCCCTGGGCATCGGTAATTCTGCCGTCGTCCAGCACCTGCAGAAGAATATTCAGAACATCCGGGTGGGCCTTTTCAATTTCATCAAACAGCACCACACTGTAGGGTCGGCGGCGGATTTTCTCCGTCAGCTGACCTGCCTCATCATAGCCAACATAACCGGGAGGCGAACCAATCAGCTTGGAAACCGTGTGCTTTTCCATATACTCCGACATATCCAGCCGAATCAGGCTGTCCACACTGTCGAAGAGGTCATCGGCAAGGCGTTTGACAAGCTCCGTCTTACCCACGCCGGTAGGACCGACGAAAATGAAAGAAGCAGGCCGCTTCTTGGGAGAAATCCCCACTCTGTGGCGACGGATTGCCCGGGTAACGGCGTCCACCGCCTCATCCTGTCCTACAATGTGCCCCTTCAGCCGGTCAGACAAACCGCTGATTTGCTGATATTCCTGAGCCTTGATTTTGGAGGCCGGAATCTTTGTCCAAAGCTCAATGATGCGGGCCAGATTCTCCATGGTCAGCGCCGGTGGCGGCAGCTGCTCCAGCTGTTCAATCTCCCCGGCAAGCTGACACAGCTTGCTGCGAATAATGGCCAGACGCTCGTAATTCTGGTTTTCCGCATCCTCATTGAGCATACGCAGCTCCAGCTCGTAATCGTCCCGCTCCTTTTTCTTCTCTGCCAGCAGGGAAATTTCCTTTGTGCGTAGATTCAAATCAGAGCAGGCTTCGTCCAGCAGGTCAATAGCCTTATCCGGCAGAAACCGGTCGGTAATATACCGCTCTGACAGCACCACGCACTGCCGCGCAATCTCAGAAGAAATGGAAACGGCATGGAACGCAGCATAGCTTTTCGCGATGCCCTGCATAATCTGCACAGCCTCCTCAATGGAGGGCTCGGCCACGGACACAGGCTGGAAGCGCCGTTCCAGCGCCGCATCCTTTTCAATGTGCTTACGGTATTCATTAAAGGTAGTAGCACCGATAACCTGTATCTCTCCCCGGGACAGGGCAGGCTTTAAAATATTTGCGGCATTCATACTGCCCTCTGCATCGCCGGCGCCCACCAGGTTGTGCACCTCGTCAATCACCAGAATAATATTGCCGCAGGCCTTAATTTCCCCAATCAGGCTCTTCATGCGGCTTTCAAACTGACCGCGGAATTGAGTACCGGCAACCAGCGCCGTTAAATCCAGCAGAAAAACTTCTTTATCCCGAAGTTTATATGGCACATCGCCGGCAGCAATCCGCTGGGCAAGTCCCTCGGCAATGGCAGTCTTACCCACGCCGGGTTCACCGATTAAGCAGGGATTGTTTTTCTGGCGGCGGTTCAAAATTTGAATCACTCGCTCCGTCTCCACATCTCTACCGATGACCTTATCCAGCTTACCCTCTCTGGCCCGTCCGGTCAGGTCCATGCAGTAGCTGTCCAGGAATTTGTGCTTCTTATTCTTTTTCTTTCCGGACTCTTTTTCTTCCGGTTCTTCCTGCTTTCCGTCAGGGAGATTCTTACCCGGCTGTCCGGGTGCGGCAGAGCCAAAAAGCTGATTCAGCAGCGGAAAAGTTGCTGTGCGGCTGTCCACCTCGTCCTCATCCGCTTCTTCGCCCTCAATCTGGCCGAACATACTGCTCATTTCATCGCTGAGATTGTCCAAATCGTCCTCGGAGAAGCCCATTTGCTTCACCGCCTGTTCAATTTGGGGAATCCCCAGACTTCTGGCGCATTTCAGGCAATATCCCTCGTTCATCGTTACACCGTTTTCAATTTTGGTAATGAAAACCACGGCGATATTTTTCTTGCATTTGGTACACATTTTGGGTTGCATAGCATTCCCTCCGTTTCTACGGGTAGTTGCTTTTCCGTGGAGTATAACACATCCACGGGAAGAATTTGATAAGAATTTATGAAATAATGGGTCTGTCCGGCGTACATTCAAATGTTTCCACGCCGTCATCGTACCACAGATGGGTCATATATAACCCTCCCGGGGGTACGGTTGGCCCCGCGGCTGTGCGGTTTCCTGAGTCCAGGATCCTTCCGATTTCCTCGGGCTTAATCTTTCCCTCGCCGGCATACACAACCGTGCCTGCCATCGCCCGGGCCATGTTATACAAAAAGCCGTTGGCACACACCCGCAAGATAATCAAATCTCCGTCCCGTTCTACCTTGTAATAGTATACGGTTCTTACGGTGGATTTAACCTCTGTCCCCACACTTCTCACTGCGGCAAAATCATGGGTTCCTACAAATTGGTCTGCCGCCGCCTGCAGAACCTTCTCGTCCAGATGCTTGGGGTAAAACCATGCGCGATTGACAAAGAAAGGATCCCGCACACGTGAGTTGTATATGAGGTAGGTATATTCCTTTCTTACGCAGGAACCGATGGCATTGAAATCCTCGTGGACATCAAAGGCCTTGCTGACCACGATATCCTCCGGCAGATGGGTATTCAGCGCATAAGGAAGGCGGTCGCAGGGTATGGTAGACGAAGTGCGGAAATTGGCAACATAGCATTTTGCATGGACGCCGGCATCTGTACGGCCGCAACCGGTAACATGAACAGCATGCCCTACAACCATGGCAATGGCCTTTTCCAGGGTTTCCTGCACAGTTGGCAGATTCTTTTGGATTTGCCAGCCATGATAGGCCGTGCCCAAATAGGATAAAAACAGCACAATATTACGCATAATTTCTCCTTACATGCCCATAATGCGCAGCAGACAAACCCCAGCGAGCATTAAAAGACCCACGGCGTAGGCGCAATAATCCCGCCGCTTATACCGTAGCAGCTTCATCTTTGTTCTGCCATCGCCGCCGTGATAACAGCGGCACTCCATAGCAGTGGCAAGCTCATCTGCCCGGCGGAAGGCGCTGACAAACAGCGGCACCAAAATCGGTACCAGAGCCTTCACCCGCTGGGTCAGCTTGCCGGTTTCAAAATCTGCGCCTCTGGCTTTTTGGGCAGACATAATCTTGTCAGTTTCCTCAATTAAGGTGGGGATAAACCGCAAGGCAATGCACATCATCATGGAAAGCTCATGCACCGGCACACGGATTGCCTTCAATGGAGAAAGCAAAGACTCCAGCCCATCTGTCAGAGATATGGGCGAAGTGGTGTAGGTGAGCAAAAAGGTGCAGCAAATCAGCATCAGAATCCTGGCGACCATAAAAACGGCGCGAATAATGCCTTCGGGATATACGGAGATAATCCACCACTGAAAAATCGGCACTTCCCCTGTGGTAAAGAACAGGTTCAGCACACTGGTAAACACCAAAATCAGCAACAGCGGCTTCATGCCGTTTACGAACGCCTTCAGCGGAATCCGGGAGACGGCGATGCACACCGCCAAAAACGCCAGCATAAACCCGTAGCTTACCCAATTCACCGCCAAAAACAGCGCCACAATGTAAACAATCAGCACCACCAGCTTGGTTCTGGGGTCCAGCAAATGGACGGGAGATTTTCCCGGGAAATACTGGCCCAGGGTAATGTCCTTAAGCATTGTCGACACCCCCTGCTGTCTTGGTAAGGGCGGAAACCGCCTGCTCCATGGTATACACCGGCGGCACAGACAGTCCCAGCTCCTTCAGGCGCAGAAACACACGGGTAATTTCGGGAATATCCAATCCCATGTCCAAAAGCTGCCGGGCATGGGCAAACACATCAGCAGGCGTGCCGTCCATGGCAAGATGGGCGTCATTGAGGACCAACAGCCTGTCCGTCAACCGGGCAACATCGTTCATAGAATGGCTGACCATCATCACCGTGGCATTCTTCTCCCTGCGGTAGAGCTGGATATTCTCCAGGATTTCCTCCCTGCCTGCAGGGTCCAACCCGGCAGTGGGCTCGTCCAGAATCAGAATCTCCGGCTCCATGGCAATTACACCGGCTATGGCGGCGCGGCGCTTTTGTCCGCCGGACAAATCAAAGGGAGAAGCCTGCAGCAGCTCGTCGGTCAAGCCCACCATTTCGGCAGAGCGGCGCACTCTGCGGTCTATCTCCCGCTTATCAAGCCCCATATTCCCGGGACCGAAAGCAATGTCTTTATATACTGTTTCATCAAACAGCTGGTACTCCGGAAACTGGAATACCAATCCTACCCGAAAACGGGCCTGGCGAGTGGTTTCCTTATCCGTCCAGATGTCCTTTCCGTCCAGATATACACTGCCGCTTGTGGGTTTTAGCAAACCGTTCAGGTGTTGCATCAGGGTAGATTTACCCGAGCCGGTATGCCCGATAATTCCGATAAATTCCCCACGCTCCACGTCAAAAGAAACGTCCTCCAGAGCAACATGGCGGAAGGGCGTTCCTGCGCTGTATATATGGGTTACATTTTTGACCTGTAAAAAAGCCAATTCTCTATCCTCCCCGCGGTCAGACCTTCCATTTTTCGTAAAGTGTCTGCGCGCACTGTTCCGGGCTCAGACTGTCCAAAGGCAGGTCATAGCCCAATTTGTTCAATTGATAACACAGCTCCACGGAATCCGGGCAGGCAAGCCCGATGCTGTGAAGCAGCTCCACTTGGGAAAAAACTTCCTTGGGTGTGCCGTCAACGGCAATTTTTCCATCATGGAGCACAACAACCCGCTGTGCCAGGGCCGCTTCCGACATATGGTGTGTAATGAGAATGACGGTAATCCCTTTATCCCGGTTGAGCTTCAGCACCGTGTCCATGACCTCCCGCCGGCCTTTGGGGTCGAGCATGGCCGTAACCTCGTCCAAAACGATACATTTGGGCTCCATGGCGATGATTCCGGCTATGGCAATCCGCTGCTTCTGTCCGCCGGAGAGCAAATGAGGCGCGTGTTCCCGATATTCATACATGCCCACCTGCTTCAAGGCGCTATCCACACGGCGACGAATTTCTCCGCTGGATAGGCCCAGATTTTCCGGTCCGAAGGCAACGTCCTCCTCCACCACATTGGCAACAATCTGATTGTCCGGATTTTGGAACACCATGCCTACACAGCGGCGAATGGCCATCAGATTTGCCTCATCTGCAGTATCCATGCCCATAACGTGCACACTGCCGCCACAGGGCAACAATATAGAATTAAAATGCTTGGCAAGGGTGGATTTACCGCAGCCGTTGCCACCCAAAATCGCCACAAAGCTGCCGTCCTCTACTGTCAGATTCAAGTCTTGAAATACAGCTTTCTCCTGTTTGGTATCCCCGTTTGGATAGGAAAAAGCCAAATGTTCCACAGAAATCAAAGGATTCCCTCCTTATGGAGTCCACCGACCGGTGGAGCCGCAGGGTAGCATGATTCCGGTGGAACTCACCGGAAGTCCCAGCTCCCCAACCTGGGTATGTCCGCCATGTTCTGCGCCAAACACCACGTCAGAGGCATAACCCACTGCCGAGGGCGCAAGACCGGTGGTATAAGAATTGATAATTACAAACAGCGGATTGTCTGTCAAGAGCTTCGCCGTCTCCAGGAGGAACGGATAAAAGCTTGTTTCCATTCTCCAAATCTCACCGCTGGGTCCACGGCCATAGCTGGGCGGGTCCATGATGATGCCGTCATATCGGCGGCCACGGCGAATTTCCCGTTTGATGAACTTTCCGCAATCATCTACAATCCAGTGAATAGGCTTGTCTGCAAGGCCGGAGGCAGCGGCATTTTCCTTTGCCCAGGATACCATGCCCTTGGAGGCGTCCACATGGTACACCTCCGCCCCGCCGGCAGCAGCGGCCAGGGTCGCACCGCCGGAATAGGCAAACAGATTCAGAACGCGAACCGGACGGTTGGCGCTTGCCACCTTGTCCCGGATATAATCCCAGTTGGCGGCCTGCTCCGGAAATACGCCGGTGTGCTTGAAATTCATGGGTTTTACGTTGAAGGTCAAATAGTCCTTATAGCGGATTTGCCAGCGCTCCGGCAGCTTATGGTCTGTCCAGTGTCCGCCACCGGTATTGCTGCGGACATAACGGGCATCATACTTTCGCCAACGGGGGTCTTGCTTCGGGGTGTTCCAGATTACCTGGGGGTCAGGCCGGACCAGCAGGTATTTCCCCCACCGTTCCAGTCGCTCCCCGTCAGAGGTGTCCAGAACCTCAAAATCCTTCCATGCATCGGATATCCAAATCATGGTAATTCTCCTTACTCGCTTTCACTGGGCTGACTGGCTGTGGTCTCCTCCGGCTGATAGCCGGGGTGATTGCTCAAATAGCTTTCCCAGGAAGCCTTGGTATGCTTGGTGCAAACCTTATAGGGCTCGCTGAAACCGGCATTGATTGTGCTCTGCATTCCGTAGAAAGGCACAGGATTGCCGTTTTCGTCCACATAGTAGACATAGCTGTCATTCAGGTAGGCGGCGTTAAGGCCGTGCTTGCAGGCCTTAACAATGGCATCAACCTCGTCCTTGGTCAGCTTCACCAGGGATTTCGTTGTCAGAGTGATTTGATTGGCTGCTGCAAAGTTTTTGCAGTAGGCATTGGCAGCGCCCTCGCCGCTTTCACAGCATTCCACAGCAACATGCTTATCGCAGATGGCGGTAGGCACATCGTCAGCGTGTACTACGGACTGGGTAACACGGCCACCACGGACATCAGCATGACACGAAGCAGTTGCCAGCCTGCCGGAATCCAGGCAAACCTGCACGGAAACAAACTCGGTTTCATCAAACAAAGGTACTCTCTGCAAGCCTCTGTGGAGGGGTTGCATAACCTTCTTGAACAGCTGGGCGGCAGGATTACCGCCGTTTACCATTTTGATTTCCTCGGGGGTGTTGTAGCCACACCAAATCGCAGCGGTATAATAGTCCGTATATCCGCAGAACCAGCGGTCCTTCTTGCTGGCGGTTGTACCGGTTTTACCGGCAACATCATGGCCATTGATATCCGCCTCATCACCGGTACCGGAATCCACGGCAGTGTCCAGACAGTAATTCATATAGCTGACCGCCTCGTGGCTTAAAATCTGCTCTGTGGTCTGCCCGTTTTCCAGAATGACCTCGCCGTCGACGTCATAGACCTTCAGGAAGGTTCTGGCGGTGCGGTACGCGCCGTCATTGGCAAAGGTGGCGTAGGCCGCCGCCATATCCCGGACAGTAATACCGATGGTAGGAGCGCCCATAGCCAGAGGCGACCAGTCGATGTCGGAAAACACCGTACCGGCGCTGTTGACATACCGCTCCACCAATCCGGAAAGACGGAACTTATCCTTTGCAAACTGGAAGCCGTAGGTCAAACCGATTTTATCCAGAGTATTTACGGCAACACCGTTGATGGAATCCTCCACACCGCTGAGAATGGTGCGGCTGTAGGAATACTTTTTGTTATCGTTCTTGGGGAAGGGATTCACAGGAATCTCCGCATTGGGGTCTCTGGGGGGAGCGTCCGGTTCCTGTTCCACTTCAACATACCGGAAAGGCATATCCTTTACCACTGTGGCGGGGGTAATCACGCCCATTTCAAAAGCAGGAGCATAAATAGACAGCGGCTTAAGAGAAGAACCGGGCTGCAGCTTTGCATCTGTGGCACAGTTCCAGTCATCAAAGCCCTTCTGGTCGCCCACGCCGCCGGCCATGGCTACAATATCGCCGGATTTGTTGTCAATCACCACAATACCGGACTGCAGTTGCTGGACACTTCTGGTTTTGGGAATCTCGTCCAGATTTTTGTAAATCTTATCCACTGCGGACTGCACGGTATAATCCAGGGTGGTAAAGATATGGTAGCCGCCCTGGGCAACCAGCTTTTTATACAGGTCTTTGGTGTTACCGTTCCACTCTACACCGTCCCGCTGGGCAAAGGCCTGGGCCACATCCTCCAGCACCGTGTCCATAAACCAGGAATATACCTCCTGGGAAGCATCCTTGCCAATGGTAGTTGCCGCGCCGCAGACAGGACAGTAGAAAATTCCGTCGTCCTTCTTTTCAAATGTGCCAACCTTGCCGTGATAGCCGCAGGATTCCACAGCGCAGTCTGCCACTTTATCCATTTCGTCAATGCCGTCTTTCAGCACGATTTCCTGGGCAAGGGCCTGCTGATATTCCTCCTCCGTTAAATACCCCTCGTTGCGCATCACCCACAAAGTATTGGTCATACGCAGCTTGTTCTGCTCCATGCCGGTTTTGCCCTCACTGTCCAGATTGGTACGGTATGGATTAAACTTGGAAGGGTTATTGGTAATACTAATCAGGCAGGCGCACTCCGCCGGAGTCAGAAATTCCAGCTCTTTTCCAAAGTACTTGGCCGCCGCAGCCTTCACACCTGTGCAGCGGTTGCCCAGAAAGATATAGTTCAGGTAATATTCCATAACCACATCTTTGTCGTATCTGCGTTCAAACTCTGTGGCCCGGAAGATTTCCAGAATCTTACGCTGAACCGTTACATCGTCAGCGCCCTCATCCTCGGTAAGCAGCATGTTTTTAATCAACTGCTGGGTAATGGAAGAGCCGCCGAACTGGTCGCCGGAGCCGATGAACATATTGATACAGGCCTTAACCGTAGTAAACCAGTCTACGCCCTGGTGCTGGTAAAATCGCTTATCCTCAATAGAAACAGCAGCGTCAATCAGCGCCTGGGGAATCTCGTCAATTTCTGCCCACTCGCTGTCGGTATCGGCATAAATCTTCTGAAGCCGCTGAGGATTCCCCTCTTTATCAATGTAGTATGCATAGGAATTCTGGTTCAGGTCGAAGCTTTCAATCTGCACGCCTGCCTGGGGCATAATATCCCCCTCAAGATAGGCGCCCAGCATACCGACAAACACCACAGCGCACACCGCAACAATCAGCAGTACCGTGGCAATAGATGCTGCGGCAATCTTAATAATCGTGTAAATCGCAATCCAGGCATTGTGGACAATTTGCAGGGGTTTGTCCATTTTCCAGGATTGGCGGGTTACCTTTCGTACATTTTCAGGTTTCTTATTTTCATGTGCCATGCAAATACCTCCAAACGCGGCAGTAAAATCCGCCAGCACAGGTTTTTTTGAAATTGCGCATTATGGGCATAGTATCATTCATACCATTATAACACATTTCTGCAAAAAACGAAAGCCCTATTTTATTAATAAACTAATAATTTTCGCATATACTGATTTTACCACGGAAGGCACCTCCCTACTCCAAGAATCCTCTTGATTTTGCGGCCTGCATAGAGTAAAATAAGGCTATGAAAGTTAAGGAGGTTTTCCATGGAAGAATTATATGGCTCAGACTTCATCTCCATCACAGATGAAGACGGCAATGAATATGAGCTGGAGGTTTTATCTACGCTGGAATACCGTGGTAAGACCTACCTTGCCGTGATTCCCGCCCAGCAGACGGGGGAAGCTGCCGACCTGCAGGTAAGCATTTTGCTTTCTTCTGAAGAGGACGGGGAGACGATTTTATCCACCGTAGATGATGACGAAACACTGGAAACTGTTTATACCCTTATCATGGAGCAGCTTTACCAGGACGAACCGTAACAAAACTTCCTGCTTGGTGCGTGATGTGTCCTTTTGGACCCACATTTTTGAATACGGGATGCATCGATTTCCCTGCCTGTTTTGCAGACCTCCCGCCTTTGCTTTGACACTGTGCGGACGTTGGGAGCAGTGAAGACATGGAGCGGCAACCCACCTGCCAATTGGTGCAGGTCATAAATGGCGCACACGGCCAAAGCGGGATTTTTAGGGCATAGGAGCAATCCTATGCCCTTTTCTTTTCTTCATTTGTATCAATATTTGTAAACTTTTGATAAAAAATATCAAATGAAACACAAAACACTTGCAACTTTCAAAGAAATCGGTTATAATACCGAGGTCTATGCACAAAAGGCTTTGACACTAGGATTATTGAGAGGATTTGATTACATGAGCGCATCCGATAAGAAAAGGCTCCGCAAGGAGCAAAATGCCGCTGCAATGACCGAAAAGCAGCGTCAGGCAGCAAAAGATGCAAAGAGACTGAAAAGCTATACCGTTACATTTATTGTAATAATGGCTCTGGTCGTGGCAATCTTGGTTGGCATTGTGGTTCGCACCCCCATTGCCGGCTTCATCAGCCGCAACACCCACTCCATTACCGTTGGAAATCACGAGCTGAGCACCGCAGACCTGAGCTACTATTATGTGGACTCTGTTTATAACCATTACAGCCAGTACAGCGGCTATGGCGATTACGCCATGATGTACGCCTCCTGGATGGAGGGTGTAAACTTCGCCAGCCCTCTGGGCGACCAAATTAAGGACGAAGCCACCGGTCAGACCTGGGCAGAGTATTACATTGAGGAAGCCATTGACGCTGCCAAGCAGACCTATGGCCTTTACGACAAGGCTATGGCCGACAGCGAGTTTAAGCTGGACGAGGAGAATCAGAAATTCTTGGACAGCTTTGATGACTATGTCAAGTCTTCCGCTACCTTAAGCGGCTACACCAGCGCAGCAGGCTATCTGCGCGGCCGTTACGGCGTGGGCGCCAACATGAAGACCTTTAAGGAATATTCCGAGGTTACCCTGATTGCTTCTGAATACTACAATGCGCATCAGGATTCTCTGAAATACACCACCGATGATTACCGTGCGTACGACGAGGATAAATACTATGAGTATTCCTCCTTCTCCTACGACCTGTACAAAATCAATTCCAGCTCCTATCTGAAGGGCGGCACAACCTCTAAGGACGAAAACGGCAAGGAAACCGTAACCTACTCCGACAAAGAGAAGCAGGATGCTCTGGACGCTGCCAAGAAGGATGCCGAGGCCCTGGCCATCGCAGAGAACAACACTCTTGAGAAGCTGAACGCCGCCATTAAGGCTCTGGAAATCAACAAGAATAAAACGAATGTTTCCGCCACCTCCAATACTGACACCATGTACAACCGGATTTCCGACGAAAAGCTGCAGGAGTGGCTGAGGGATACCTCCCGGAAGCCCGGCGATATCGCCTATGTGGAGATTCTCACCGACGCTCCTCATACCCACGAGGAGGGTGAAACCCACTCCGACGATGAAGAAGTCGAGAAGATTGTCTCCGGCTACTATGTAGTTCTGTTCAACGGCCGCAACGACAACCTGATGCTGATGCAGTCCGTGCGCCACATTCTCATTACCTGCGAGGGTGGCGTAGAAGACGAGGACACCGGCGAGGTAACCTATTCCCAGGCTGAATGGGATGCTGCCAAGAAGAAGGCAGAAGATCTGCTGACAGAATGGAAAAACGGTGAGAAGCCCTCTGCTGAGAGCTTCGGCGAGCTGGCTAAGAAGCACAGCGCTGACAGCACCAAATCCAACGGCGGTCTGATTGAGGATATCTATCCCGGACAGATGGTGGACGAGTTTGAGGCTTGGTGCTTCGACGCAGCCCGCAAGGAAGGCGATACCGATGTCATTAAGACACAGTATGGCTATCACATTATGTACTACGTTGGCAATACCGGAACAACCTACCGTGATTACATGGTTGATATCGACATGACCAACGAGGAAATGGAAAAGTGGACCGATGGAATCACCGAAGTCGTTCAGGTTACCAAGGTAAACCTGAGCGGACTGAACCGGGATTTCTTCCTGGGCTAATCCGATGAAAATGATAACCGGGCCGATTGGCCCGGTTATTTTTGTATAAAATTCCCTCCTGTGGAGAAAAATCCCCACAGGAGGCGATGGAATTGAAAAAGAATCAAACTACGCTTACAGCTCTGTCCGGAGCCGTGGCAGGAGCAGTCAACGGACTGTTCGGCGCTGGTGGCGGCATGGTGCTGCTTCCCCTTTTGACTGCAACCGGTCATTTTGCCAACGAGGAACTGTTTCCCGCAAGCGTATCCATCATACTGCCAATATGCCTGGTATCCCTTGGTTTTCGCTGGGTAGCAGAGGGACTGCCCTTTGTCCAGGCCCTTCCCTATCTAATCGGCAGCGCATTAGGCGGTATCCTCTGCGGAATCTGGGGCAAAAAAATCCCCACCATCTGGCTGCACCGGATGCTGGGGGTATTTATTTTATGGGCAGGAGTGCGGTATTTATGCTAGAATCCTATCCCGTAGCTGTAGCAGTAGGGACTGTTCTGGGTTTCCTCTCCGGCTTGGGTACAGGCGGAGGCAGTCTGCTTCTGCTGTATTTGACGTTGTTGCTTGGCATGGAAGGCGCAACCGCCAGAAGCATCAATCTCATGTTTTATATCCCAGCCGCCGTAATTGCCTGTCTGTTCCGGAAAAAGCAGGGCGCTCTAGACCAAAAGAAGGTTCTGCCGGCTATAGTCGCAGGGTGTGTGTCTGCCGGTATTTTCAGTATGCTGGGCAGGCTTTGGGATACAGAACTGCTAAAGCAGCTATTTGGTACGTTGCTGCTGTTTATCGGCGTTAAGGAGCTGTTTTACCGGCCACGAAAAGCCAAATAACCCTCCAGAATCAGAGATGCCGCAACGGCATCCACAGTATTTTTCCGCTTTTTTCCGTGATAATTGTGCTGGGAGAGAATGTTGTGCGCCTCTACGGTGGTTCGTCTTTCGTCCCACATGACTACAGGCAGACCGGTGGCTTCCTTCAGCTTTTGGGCAAATTCCCGGCAAAGCGCCGCCCGTTCTCCCTCCGTGCCGTCCATGTTGCGGGGCAATCCCACCACAATTTCCCCAACGGAACTATCCTTGGCCATGCGGACAATGTCCGCAACCGCTTTTTCCGTATTGTGGCTGTTGACCACGGCGGTGGCGCCTACAATGGTACAAAGCAGGTCAGAAACAGCAACACCGGTACGGGCGTCCCCATAATCAATCGCCATAATTTTGTGCATATAATCTCCCCCTTTTCCTGTATTATAAGCCATACAAAGAAAAAAGGAAAGACAAATTTACGAATTGAGCTGCCAAATGGCAAAATTTAGGTACCCTGCAAAGGTAACCCACAAAAGATACGGAATTTGCAGCCAAGCGGCCAGCTTATCCACCTTGTAATAAGTAAGAATCATCCACAAAATCAATGTCCAAAGTAACAGCAGCCACAAAAACGCAAAACCGTAGGCCTGGGCATTGAACAAAATCAGACTCCAAAAGAAGTTGACAATCAACTGAACAATATAGATATTCAGCCCCCTTTGTCGCAGCTCTGTGGGCGGTGATTGCCATATTCTGGCGGCGCCTACCCCCATGAGTATGTAAAGAACCGTCCAAACCACCGGAAACAGCCAGGCCGGCGGCGCAAGAGGCGGTCTTATTAGTCCCTCAGAATATAGCTCTGTACCGGCCATGGTTAATAGCGCCGCCAAAACACCCACACCAAGGGATAAGATAATAAAAAACACATAGCTTTTCCAGGATTTGCTTTCCATGTCCATCACCTCAGGACAGTCTATGGGCCTTCGTGGAGGGCTATTCTCCGATTTTCCCAAAAAACAGGGGTAAAAATCAGTAAAAAATACCAAAAAATCGCAAAAAACTTGTTGACTCCCGTGTCTTCCTGTGGTAGAATGTATTCACCTGTGAAAAAAGGGCTATATTTTTATGCCCATTTTTCAGCTTCGGAGCGACATTTGTAGTGGTCGCTTTCTAAATATTTCTAGCCGGAGTGATACAGGGAGGCAATTATTTAAGGAGGTGCCGTTATGCGCGTTAAAGTCACTTTGAGATGTTCCGAGTGCAAGCAAAGAAACTACAACACCATGAAAAACAAGAAGAATGACCCTGACCGTCTCGAGATGAAGAAGTATTGCAGATTCTGCAAGAAGCACACCGTTCACAACGAGACGAAGTAAGGAGGTCCCGTAATGGCAGAAGTCAAAAAGGAAAACTGGTTCAAGAGAACCTGGAGCGGGATTTGCAGATACTTCCGTGAGCTGAAAAGCGAGCTGAAGAAGGTCGTGTGGCCCACTCCCCAGCAGGTTCTGAAGAATGCTCTGATTGTTGTCGCCTGTGTCCTTGTGGTTGGCGCATTTATCTGGGTATTTGACCTGGTTGCCGGTACACTCGTTAACGGTCTTATCGGACTGTTCCATTAAGGGTAGGCGCTATGGCAGAAGCTGCAAGATGGTATGTTGTCCATACCTATTCCGGTTATGAAAATACCGTGAAGGCAACCATCGAAAAAACCGTGGAAAGCCGTCAGCTGCAGGAGCAGATTTTGGCAATCTCCATTCCTATGGAAACCGTTACCGAAATCACAGAATCCGGCGTCAGCAAAACCTACGACCGTAAGGTGTATCCCGGCTATGTTCTGGTTAAGATGGTTTACAGCGATGACACATGGCATGTCATTCGCAATGTGCGCGGTGTTACCGGCTTTGTCGGTACATCCAGCAACGACCCCACTCCCCTGACCGATGAAGAGGTTTACGCTATGGGCGTTGAAAAGAAGGAAATCGTTGTCAACTATCAGATTGGCGACACTGTCCGGATTCTGGACGGTCCTTTGAACTCCTTTACCGGCACGGTGGACAGCATTGAGGTCGACCAAAATGCGGTCAGCGTGATTGTTTCCATGTTTGGCCGTGAAACCGCCGTCGAGTTTGAGCTCGACCAGGTGGAAGTTATTTCCCAATAAACGCATCGAATCGGCTATGGCCGGTTGGAACGTGGGAGGGGTAATCCCCCGAAAGAAATGCGCAAAAGCGCATATTACCACATTTTATTCAGGAGGTGCTTATAATGGCACAGAAAGTTACTGGTATTATCAAGCTTCAAATCAATGCCGCAAAGGCTACCGCTTCTCCCCCTGTTGGTCCCGCTCTGGGTCAGCACGGCGTTAACATCGCCGCTTTCATCAAGGAATTCAACGCCCAAACCCAGGCTATGGAGGGCTACAAGATTCCCGTCGTCATCACTGTTTATGCAGACCGCAGCTTCACCTTCATCACCAAAACACCCCCCACTCCCCTGCTGGTTCTGAAGGCCGCAGGCCTGGAGAGCGGTTCCGGTGTTCCCAACAAGAACAAGGTTGGCTCTTTGACAGCCGCTCAGGTTACCGAGATTGCAAAGACCAAGCTGCCCGATTTGAACGTAAACACTCTGGAAGCCGCCGAGAGCCAGGTTCGTGGCACTTGCCGTTCCATGGGTATCACTGTTGTCGACTAATATTTGCTGACCGGGGTGCAACAAGCCTCGGAAATGTGGGAGGATTTTTCCGCATCACCACTAAAGGAGGATAATTACATTGTTTAGAGGTAAAAAGTACAAGGAGAGCGCAAAACTGATTGACCGCTCCGTTCAATATGACCCCGCAGAAGCCCTGGATCTGGTTGTGAAGGGCGCTTCCGCAAAGTTCGACGAGACCGTCGAGCTGCACATCAAGTTGGGTGTTGACTCCCGTCATGCTGACCAGCAGGTCCGTGGCGCCGTGGTTCTGCCCAACGGCACCGGCAAGACTGCCCGTGTTCTGGTATTCGCAAAGGACGCCAAGGTTGACGAAGCCACCGCAGCAGGCGCTGACTATGTCGGCGGCATGGAGCTGGTGGAGAAGATCACCAAGGAGAACTGGTTTGAGTTCGACGTGGTTGTCGCTTCCCCCGACATGATGGGTATTGTTGGCCGTCTCGGTAAGGTTCTGGGTCCCAAGGGCTTGATGCCCTCCCCCAAGGCCGGTACCGTTACCCCCAACGTCGGTTCCGCTGTTAAGGAAATCAAGGCCGGTAAGGTTGAGTACCGTTTGGACAAGACCAACATCATTCACTGCCCCATCGGTAAGGTTTCCTTCGGTGTTGAAAAGCTGAGCGAGAATATGGACACCCTGATGAACGCTGTTGTGAAGGCAAAGCCCGCCGCAGCCAAGGGTCAGTATATCCGCTCCTGCACCGTGGTTTCCACCATGGGCCCTGGCGTTAAGGTTTCTACCTCCAAGTATCTGTAAGGATATTGCAAATCCCCACAGGCATTAGCCTGTGGGGATTTTACTTTACTTATCGGGAAATTTCCTCAAGCTTTGACCGAATTGCCAGCAAATCAGCAAAGCTTTCCGGCCGCTTTGCAACGTCCCGAAGCAGCGCAGAGGGGTGATACATTGCAGTAAGCCAGCGGCCGTCCTTTTCTACCCATTGTCCATGCCCCCGGGTAATGCGGTAGTCCTCACGAATCAGCCGCTTCGCCGCAATTCTGCCAAGGCAAACTATAATTTTGGGCTGAATCAGTGCAATTTGGTTTTCCAAATACCCAATGCAGGCGTCCTGCTCCGTTTCCAAAGGGTCCCGATTATGGGGCGGGCGGCACTTGATGATATTGGCAATGTAGCAGTTGGTTCTGTCCAAATCGATGATGGAGAGCATATCGTCCAGAAGCTTGCCTGCCGCGCCCACAAACGGCACGCCCTGCAGGTCCTCCTGCTCCCCGGGCCCTTCCCCAACAAAAAGAATGTTCGTATTCCGGTTGCCCACTCCAAAGACCACATTGTGGCGTGTTTCACACAGGCCGCAGGCGGTACAGGCATTACAGTCTGCCTGTAACTGTTCCCATGATTTCATATTACCCTTCCTTCTTTCGACGGGCTTGTCTGCGCTGACGGCGGGACTTTACCTTTGCCTTATGCACTTGTTGAGACACAACGAAGATAACAACGTACACAACTGCGCACACGGCAATGATCCACAAGGCTATCAGCCAGCCCTGTCCGGAGTTAGAATCGGCAATGCCGCCCTGTAAATTTTCCTTTGGCTGCCACACCGCCACATCGTGAAATGCCACAAGCTCGGTCTGGGCGAGGCAAACTGTATCATACCAAACACGCACCTGAGAAACAAATTGTCCTTCCTGCACAGGGGCGGTCAAAATTGCATCTTCATATTCCCAGCGCAGCTTTGTCTCATCCAAATCCACGGGAAGAACCGTGGAAAGGCAGGAAACCGGCTTGGTAACCACCGCATTTTCCCCATCCTTCACCGGATATTGGGCAAGGGCCTGGTTTTCGTAGAAAATCTGACGGTACTCATAGCCGTTACAACCAAAATCCAAGAGCACCTTCATTTCCTCGAAGCTGCCGTGGGTATTGATGACAACACCCTCCTCCTGATAGGTGGCCACAGCGCCCATAACAATGCCAATCAGATTCATACCATTGGCCTGTGCTGTAACCGCAAGACAACGACCAGCCTTATTGGTTGAGCCTGTTTTTCCCCCCGTTACCCGTTCGTCAAAGTATTTGGAGGTATAGTCCGTGCTCATCATATAGTTTGGGGTTTGAATTTCCCGGGCATCGCTTTTATTGGTGGCAGGTACAGTATAGGTTTTTGCCGAGAACATGGCCGCAAACAGTGGGTTTTCAAGGCCGTACTCCAAAACTCTGCAGACATCACGGGCTGTGGTATACGTTCCGTCATCGTGAAGGCCGTGGACATTGGTGTACTGGGTTCCGGTGCAGCCGATTTCCCTGGCTTTTTGATTCATCATATCGAGAAATGCCTGGGTCGAGCCACCCACATGCTCGGCAATCACCGCAGCTGCATCGTTGGCAGAGCCGCACATCATGCAGTACAGCAAGGACTCTAAGGAAAGCTCCTCTCCCCGCTTCAGGCCGGCGCTGCCGGAGCCGATGGCAACACTGTCCAGCGCAGACCTGCTTACGATAACGATGTCGCTCAAATTGCCGTTTTCCAGCGCCACAATGGCAGTCATCAGCTTTACCATGCTGGCAGGATAAATCTTGTCGTCCAGATTCCAGCCGTAGACCATAGTATCGCTGTTGGTTTCGTACAAAACCACCGCTTTGGAGGTGGCAAGTAATTTCTTATTTTCGCTCAGCGCCACAGCAGCATCCACACTATGGCTACCACTGGAAACCGAAATATCCTCTGCCCCGGCCGCAGAAACCTGTGGCAAAAGGCACAAAACACACAGTATCAGAGAAAAAAATCTGATTAATTTCATTTTTCTACCTCAATATCCCATAGCCGCACTTGTCCGGCAGTAAAAATTCGTGTATAATAATAGAAATTATATCAGCTTTTCCATGATTCGTCAATCAGGAGGTGGACTTCCATGAAAAAACAGGGCTTCTTCCCTACCATACTCTGCTGCGTCCTGTTTCTCGGCCTTCTTACAGGTCTTTTTCTATGGAGAAACATGGGAAAGGATCCGATATTGATATCTGCGTTACCCCGGGAAACCCAGGAATCCACCAACAGGGAAACCCTTCCGGAACGGATTAATATCAACACCGCAGATATTGCCCTATTGGATACACTGCCCGGCATCGGTCCGGCGCTGGCAGCGCGGATTGTTACCTATCGGGAGGAGCACGGACCATTTACTGTTGTCTCACAACTGACAATGGTCAGCGGTATCGGTGTGGAAAAGCTGAACGGATTGATAGATTACGTAACAGTAGGAGGATAAGGGATGAGGATTCTAGTTGTTGACGACGAAGAATTGCTTGTAAAAGGCATTCGTTTCAATTTGCAAAACGACGGCTATGACGTAATTTGCGGCTGTAACGGGCTGGAAGCCGTGGAGCTAACCCAAAGCGAAAAACCGGATTTGATTGTGCTGGATGTGATGATGCCGGAAATGGACGGGCTTACCGCCTGCAGCCGAATCCGGGAGTTTTCCAATGTGCCCATTATCCTGCTGACTGCCAAGGTAGAGGATATGGACAAGCTGATGGGCTTTGAACAAGGCGCTGACGATTATCTGACCAAACCCTTTAATATTCTGGAGCTGAAGGCCAGAATCCGGGCACTGCTCCGTCGTTCCGGCGCCGCTGCGGGTAGCAGCGCCCCCGAAAATCTGCTGACCATTGGGGACATCACCTTGGACTTGGATGCCAGAAACGCCTATCACAAAGGTATTTTGGCTGACCTGACCGCCAAGGAATTTGACGTGGTGGAGTTTTTAATGCGTAATCCCAACCGGGTATATTCCCGGGAGGCGTTACTGGATACCATCTGGGCCTATGAATACCGCAGTGATATCCGCACGGTGGACGTGCATATCCGCCGGTTACGGGAAAAGCTGGAGGAAAATCCCGCTGAACCCAACTATATTATGACAAAGTGGGGCGTTGGCTATTATTTCAGGAAATAATCTGGGAGGAAGAAAATATATCAATACGCAGATACGCTACGGCATTGTGTATATCTGCGTAACCTTCGTTGTGCTTATTTTTCTGAATATCTATTCCTCCGGAACCAATCAGGAGCTGTTTTACCAGAGTAAGAAGGCTTCTATGCTTGAAAAGTGTCAGCTTGCTGCCGCTCGAATTGCTGATTTGGAGGTATTGAACACCTCCACCGCCAGGGAAGCCGTTGCCCAAATGGGAAATATGAGAGTTTCCAGACTGGTTATTACCGACCAAAACGGACTAATGGTGTATGATTCCTCTGGGGAAAATTCCTATACAGGTAAGTACGCGCTGTTCCCCGAAATCGTAACAGCCATGAACGGCAGAGGAAATAATGTTTTCACCTGGGACTATCACAACGGAAGCATGCAGTCCAAGGCTGCAACGCCCATTGTTTCCTACGGCAATTTTATCGGCTGTATATACATGATGGAAAACGATGCCCAGCAGGGCAAGCTGATATTGTCGCTGCAGCAAAATATTATGACCATCACGTTTATCCTGGAGATGCTGGTGATTGTAATCTCCTTCCTGTTTTCCAACACATTCTCCAAGCGTTTCCGCAGTATTTTCGCCTCCATGCGGATTATCCGCGAGGGCGACTACACCCACAAGGTGGAATTGACAGGCCACGATGAGCTGGCATTTTTGGGCGACGAATTTAACATTCTGACAGAAAAGCTCCAGACCTCGGAAAACAAACGCCGGCAATTCGTGTCAGATGCTTCTCACGAGCTGAAAACACCCCTTGCTTCCATCAAGCTCCTGACGGACTCCATTTTGCAAAACGATATGGATATGGAAACTGTGCGGGAATTTGTGGAAGACATTGGCGACGAAGCCGAGCGACTGAACCGCATGACCCAAAAGCTTCTGTCCCTTACCAAAATAGAAAGCCAGCAGGACGGAGACTGTGAAATTGTATACATGGCGCCCACCATACAGCGTGTGGTGCGTATGCTTTCCGGTATTGCCGAAAACAATCGAATCACCATTGACCTGCAGCTGGAAACCGATTGCCCCATTTTGATTCTGGAGGACGATTTGTACCAAATCACCTTTAACCTGGTGGAGAACGGCATAAAATACAACACCCCGGGCGGCAAGCTTACCCTTCGCCTTTCCCGGGAGATGGACAATGCCATTATGCAGGTGCAGGACACCGGTACCGGTATCCCGGAAGATGCTTTAAGCCATGTATTTGAACGGTTTTACCGTGTGGATAAGGCCCGGTCAAGAAAAAGTGGCGGCAGCGGTCTGGGCCTCGCTATTGTGAAAAACATGGTAGAAAGAAACCAAGGCAGCATTTCCGTCGATAGCACATTGGGTGAGGGCTCTACCTTTACTGTAACCTTCCCTGCCTTTGACCCCGACGAGGAGGTGCAAGCATGAAATATTTGAAGCAAATCACGGTTATCTTGCTTTTGTTGGGGATTCTTACCGGCTGCACAGCAGAGGAAACCCCAAAAACCGGCATCCGTTTCTACTATCCCCCGATATACGATACCCAGACGGTTGTAGAAGAAGTGATTTCCTACGAGCTTCGCCAGCTTTCCACAGAAACGGCGGAAATCGAGTATATCCTAAACCAGTATTTTCTCGGGCCTATATCTCAGGAGCTTGTAAACATCATTCCCTACGGCACGGTTGTCAAGCTGTTTTCCAAAACCGACACCGCCGCAGGGGTTACCGTCAGCGATGAATTTGCCCAGTTAGAGGGCATAGAGCTGACCATCTCCTGTGTCTGTCTTGCCAAGACTGTGATGGATTTGACCGGCGTGTCCTTTGTTCAGATTTCTGCGGAGAATCTTCTGCTGAACAACCACCAAAGAATTTCCATCGACAAGGACTCGCTTTTATTGTTTGACACCGTCAACGACAATGCAAGAAACAGAAAATAAGGAGCTTACTATGAAATTTGTTTCATGGAATGTAAACGGTCTGCGGGCCTGTATGGAAAAAGGCTTCCCCCAGGTGTTTGCCCAGATGGACTCCGACTTTTTCTGCCTGCAGGAAACCAAGCTGCAGGAGGGGCAAATTTCCATGGATTTGCCCGGCTATCACCAATACTGGTGCTACGCGGAAAAGAAAGGCTACTCCGGTACAGCCATTTTCACAAAGCACGAGCCCCTGTCCGTCGCCTATGGCATGGGTATCCCCCATCTGGACACCGAGGGCCGACTGATAACGCTGGAATACCAGCGCTTCTATCTGATTACCTGCTACACCCCCAATGCCCAGCGGGAATTGGCACGGCTTGACCACCGCATGGCCTGGGAAGAAGCCTTCCGGGAGTACCTGCTCTGTCTGGACAGAAAGAAACCGGTGATTCTCTGCGGCGATTTGAATGTCGCCCACAAGGAAATTGACCTGAAAAATCCTTCCTCAAACCGGGGCAGCGCAGGCTTTTCCGACCAGGAAAGAGCCTGCTTTACCAGGCTATTGGCAAGCGGCTTCACCGATACCTTCCGTTACCTCCACCCGGATACCACCGGAGCATACACCTGGTGGAGCTATATGTTCCAGGCCAGGAAAAACAACGCAGGCTGGCGCATTGACTATTTCGTGGTCTCCGACAGGCTAAAGCATGCCATCACCCAAACACCTATTTATTCCGATATCCCCGGCTCTGACCATTGCCCCGTAGGACTGACCCTGGATTTATCCTCGATATATGCCCCCACCACGCCGTCCTTTCTGGCAAGGTAAGCATTTTCCAAACGGGAAAGATAAGAAAAGGGTTCGTCTGCAGAAATCGGCACGAATTTCCCCCGCCCTACTGTGGATTTCGGCATTGCCCGCAGCGTCAGTTCCCCTGTCCCAATCTCCTTAATAGGCAGCCGCCTGGTAAGGCAAAACGCCCCGTTCTCCGGAACAAGAAGCCCCAAATCAAAGGTCTTGCCCCCAGCCCGTGCCTCCACCTGACAGGGTACCTCACCACTTAACCGGCACCGGCAGTGAATGCGGTAGTACATTCCCTCACGATGAATTTCCCCTTTTCCAATGGACTGATTTCCCAGCATTATATCCACCATAATAAAATCCCCCTTTGCAGCAATTTATGCCGCATTGGGGGATTTATTCACATTGTACCGTCATGCAGACCGAAACTGACGGCGATTGCTTCGTTCACAGCAGACATTTGCTGAGAATCCAGATGCCCCATATGCTCCCGGAGTCGCCGTTTGTCAATGGTGCGAATCTGCTCCAGCAAAATCACCGAATCCTTGCTCAGCCCCACACTGCCGCCGGCAATGTTGATATGGGTTGGCAGGCGGGCTTTTCCTGTTTGGCTGGTAATGGCGGCGGCAATGACAGTGGGAGAATGGCGGTTGCCTGTATCATTCTGTACGATCAGGACCGGTCTGGTTCCGCCCTGCTCACTGCCGACAACCGGTGACAGGTCGGCATAGAATATGTCACCGCGTTTGACTGATGCTTCCATACGCTTCACGCTCCGTGGATATTTCCCAGCGCTACCGGATGATTCCATATGTAACGCAGGTGAAGATATTCTTCCACGCGAAACCACAAAATATACGGCAGCAGCTGCAAATCATCCTATGCGTCTTGTCGGCAAAAAGC
>JAZOQT010000063.1:0-32436 GCA_045656245.1 Faecousia sp. | reverse complement strand
CCCCGGACACAGCCGTGTCCGGGGTTTTCTCATGCTTGTAAGTACTGTTCCCAAAGGAATTTGCCCTCTGCTTCCTCCAGGTCAAAGGCCTGTCGGATTCCCCGGCAAACTCTGCGGAGCTTTTCCTGCATGGGCGCGGAGGTGAAGTAGCTTTCATTTCCCGGCAGGGCGGCATACTCCAAAATCCGACATCTGTCTTCAATGGCGAAGCTCATGGCGTAGGTATCGATGAACCACCGCTCTCCCTCCAGATACTGGTCGGCGGGGCGCTGTAAATTGGCAATATAGTCGTTGTCGTACTGGAAATCCACCGGGTTCAAAAGCTCCCACTCATAAAATGCCGAGGTGGTGCTTAACACCTTGGTGTCAATCACATGACCCATTTCATGGTAGAAGAAGCCCTCCAAGGTATCTCCCAGTTTAAGCGCTATGTGCAGATTGCCGTCCAGCCAATACTGACAGCCGCCGGCAGAAGCCAATGTTTCGGCAGAGGGCGCGCCGTAAATGCCCCGCACCAAGGCAACCGTCAGCCGGCGGTTATCGGATTTGTCCGCCGCCTGCGTGTAGAAATTCTCCGGGAACACGGCAAGCACCCGCTCCAGAGTAGAAAGGGCGCTGTAATACGCCTGGGGTATGTACTCGGTCTCCAGGGTGTAATCCCAGGGAGGCACACTGCTGGCTTCCTCCCCCACCAGAAGGGTAATGCCGTATTGACTGCTCAACCGCTCCGCCCAAGCCTTCATTTCTGCCAGCCCTGCGGTGTCGGGATTTTCCCGTGTGTATAGGGGATACAGATAACCTGCAGTGTCTGCAACGAGGCTTTTTGCCGGTTCCCAGCGATACAGCCGGTTGCCACAGGCAAGCCATACCACACTGCCGTCTTGGCAGGCGGTGCAATGCTCAAAGCCCGATTCCTCCAGCCAAAGGCTTGCGGTACGCGCTCCGTCAGATACCCGATAGCAGTCCAGACGAATCCCGTTCTCCTGGCAAACCGCCGCCACCGCGACATCTGCCCAGGGCAAACAGGTTACCTGCCCGGGATAATCTGCAGGCCACAAGCATTGTGGCTGGGACTGGTCTGTGCCCACGATGATTTCCGTTGCAGCGCTTTCCTCCCGCACCAGATAATAGGTATCCTGCCGGCCTGAAAGTCCCTGCAGAAATGCCCCTTCGTCCACCAGCTCTCCGTTTTGGGTGGAAAGAAGCACGGTACGCACACCGCCCTCCGGGGCTTTCTCCTCACAGCGCAGGTATTTTCCCCCCAGAATAACGCCAGTAACACTTTGCCAATCCGAGGCGTGCTGCTTAATCAGCCGTGTAAGTCCGGTTTGCATATCCAGCACCCGAACGGCCTGGGCTGTGCAATAATACACCTCGTTCCATCCGTCAGACAGACAGGCGGTGCCGATGGTATCCTCGGGAAGCTGCAATCGCATGGTTTCCTTTAAGCTGCTGTCGAGAAAGACCATGTCCTTACTGGCCTCGTCATAATAGGCAACCGCGTCCTCCCGGACACGCAGCATTCCGCTGTCCGGCAAAGGAATGTCAGAAATCTGCGCTGTGGCCAGTGTTTCCAGGGTTTGTCCCTGTAACAGTGTAATGCCATCCTCCCGGAACAGCAGCAGGTTCTGCCCCATGGCCGCCATCGCCTGACAGCCGTCTTTCAAATCCACCGCGCTCCAGGCTTGCTCCGGCTGGGACAGGTTTTCTCCCGTGGGAAGGGTATCCGTTGGTGCAAAGGCCTCCATGTCCTGGGGCGGGGTAACGGCACAGCCTGTCAGCAGCAGCGCCGCCAGCACCAATATGCAAGTGCAACGTTTCATCTCATTGCCTCCTAGCCAAGGTATAATCGTCTCCCTGACGGTAGTACGGACATCGACTGCGGGGCACCGCAAAAAAGCGGTACACCTCGTCCTGGTCTAAATCCATCATACAATAATATTCGTCGTATTCCTCGTCATAGTCATAATACCAGCAGGTTTCACACTGGTTGGAATCCATAGCCTGTCAACTCCTATCGGGCGCTTAAATACCCTTCCACATCAAAGTCCTTCAGCTTTTCCTCTTTTTTCAGATACAGGGGGTGGTGGGGGTGTCCCTTTTTGGTGATTGCCCCTGCGCAATACCACCGTGCTCCGTACTCCTGCCCCAGTCGCACCATGTCCCGGACACAGTCGGCAAGGTAGTCCCGTTTTTCTATAATCGCGCCCCATGCCGCCCACACCGCAGGGGCTTTGGAAATGGAAAGCACATAGCGAAAGGCCTCCATATTCTCCCGATGGAGCAGTCCGTTGCAGACCTTTTCCATAGCATCGGGATCGGTGGCCCGCTGGGCGTATACGTTGAACATAATAAAGCTGTCAAAGCCGTTCCCCTTTGCAATCCGCTCCACGGATTTTAAGGTATTGTCCAGATTATCCGGCTCTGCGGTGGAGGGGTTGATGCCAATACAAATTAAGGGGTTATCACCCCGGGTGCCTAAAATATACCGGTATTCCGAATAGAAATTGGGGGCGTACAGCCACTTTCCAATGTCGTAGTCCCCATTGGGGGTGTTGGCCGCCTCCAGCGCCTGCTGAAAGGTTACCAGCTCCAGCTGGGCCGTGGTTCCGTTAGGTACGTGCATTATTGTTCCTCCTTGGCGGGAAACCAGCAGCTGTTTTCCGGTTTGTGAAAATCACAGCATTCCGGCGCAATGCCCCGCTGGGCGCACCAACCGGAAAAGGCCTTGTCCAAAAAGGGGTACACCCCTGTCATTCCGGCCTGCAGCTGCACACTGCGCCCGTCGGTCATATACAGTTCAATGAGGATATTGCCGTAGCTGTTATACAGCTGCTGGGCTGCAATATCCGCATACCGGTAGCGGACAGTTTTTCTGCCCAAGGTAGTAAGCAAAAAGCCCGTGTCGTTATAAAACACGCCAAATGTCATGTAATACGCAATCAGTCCAACTCCCACCAGGGCCACAAAGCCGCCGGCAGTGGGCATCAGCCAGCCCGTTCCCAAACCGGCGAGGATTGCCGCTATCCCCAGAACCAGCAAAATCAGCCCAAATGCGCCGTACTTCTTGCTTAAGCGCACTGCCAGCCCGGTTGCATGCTCCGCCTGGGCGCGAAACAGTCGGACAAAGCCCTTATCCACGCCGAAGCACACCAGAAACACCAGTGCCGCAATTACCAAAACACCAATTAGTTCCATATTCGCTCCTTGTTATGCCCACAGTACCGTATCCACAGGAATATCAAATTCCTGGGTGTCCAGCCGGGGAAACAGCTGAAAGTCATAGCAAAGGGCCACTGTGGGGTGTCCCGGCTCTTGGGCCAAATACTTATCATAATAACCGCCACCGTAGCCAATGCGATGCCCTTGGGCATCAAAGGCCAGACCCGGCATCAGCACCAGTGCCGTCTTGTCCCGGGCGATGGGGGTGTCCAAAACAGGCTCGGGAATCCCGGCATACCCCGGGGCAACCTGGGACAAATCCTCCAGATAGATAAACTCCATGGTATCCCCAAATATCTTGGGCACAGCCACGCGCTTGCCGTCCCGAAGGGCCTGCAGAAGTATGGGCTCCGTGCGCACCTCCTGGTTGTAGGGCAGGTATCCGTAAATGGTCTTTGCCTGCTTATACGCCTGACTTTGCAGAAATTTTTCTCCCAAAATTTGGCTTTTCTCCCGAATTTCCTCCTCCGTCATGGCCTGCTTGCGCTGACGGATTTCCTTACGAAGCTGTTTCTTGTCCATTTTGGGCTTCTCCCTTCTTGTCCTGCCGGAACATACGGAACCATAGCAAAATCGCCGCCTGTCCGGGAATGCCCAGCAAAAACAGCCGCCATACATAAACCTGGGCAAACACCGCCAGGAATACATACAGGTTCAAAAGAATGCCCCACATAATCACGCTGATATAGGCTCTGTTCCACCGGAAATCCCGCCATGCCGACCGCAGGCTCAGCATCACAATGCCGTCTGCCGGAATGGCCATAAAGAACGCCAGCCAGCCATAGGGCAGACCAAGACTTGCCACAATCACATAAATCAGCAACGCCACAAACCACACCAGGATAGAAGAAAGCCACAAAATAATTTGCTTATTGGCCTTGCGCTTTAAGGTGCGCTCCACCACCCTGCCCATGGTCTGCTGTACCGCGCCGGTCTTTTCCGGCAGGGCATTGGGATCTGCCAGCAACATATCCGTGGTAACGCCAAACCCCTCCGCCAGCTGCGCCAAAGTAAGCACATCCGGCAGGGATTCTCCCCGTTCCCACTTGGAAACCGCCTTATCGGAATAATTCAGTTTGGCCGCCAATCCCGCCTGGGTAAGCCCTTCGCGCTTGCGGTACGCCGCAATATTGGCGCCTACCAATTTTCTCAGTTTTTCGCCATCCATAATTTCCCTCCAGGGTATAATCACTTTATTTTACCAAATTTTCGGTAATTTTGCAACACCCAAGAATTTGGATAAAAAAACCCTGCGGAACACGTCCGCAGGATTTATGTAATCAGTCCTCAGTAAACAGCTGCTGCCGGCAGTATTTGATGATGGCGCTGCGGGTAACAATTCCGATAAATGTATCCTTATCGTCCACCACGGGTACAAAATTCTGGGTGCTTGCCCGCTCCACCAAGTCCTGCATGGTTGTGGTAACCCGTACAGGAACATTGTCCTTTCTTCGGGATATTTCCATAATGCGGTGGGCCTCTGCCTGGCGAACGTCCATGTAGCACATATTCTTAATTCCCCAAAGCAAATCGCCCTCTGTCAGCGTGCCCCGATATTCCCCGCGCCGGTTGAGAATGGGCAGCGCGGCATAGCCCGCGGTTTCCATTTTCTCCAGAGCCTGACGCATGGAATAATCATCATATAAATAAGCACACAACGCTTTCGGTGTGAGGAAAAACAGTATATTATTCATAAAGACTCCTTTATTAAACCAATGGGGTAGCAGTTTCCGCCACCTATTGGTATTATATCACATTTCACCGGGGATAGGATAGGAATATCCTGTAAAAACAGGAAATCGCGTGCCGAAAATTCAGCACGCGATTTGTATGATTTGCACAAATCATAAATTAAATTTAAATTCCGTTCCGTCGAAAGTGGCAAAATAATCTGCCGGGGTTTCTGCGCGACGAATCAGCTGGAAGCTACCGTCGGGTTTCAGCAAAATTTCCGCGCTGCGGAGCTTGCCGTTATAGTTATAGCCCATGGCGTGGCCGTGGGCGCCGGTATCATGAATGGCCAAAATGTCTCCGATTTCCACCTCGGGCAGGCTGCGCTCAATGGCAAACTTGTCGTTGTTCTCGCACAGGCCGCCGGTAACGTCATACACATGGTCCAAAATGGCGTTTTCCTTGCCCAGTACGGTGATATGGTGGTAGGCGCCGTACATGGCAGGCCGCATCAAATCCGCAGCGCAGGCGTCCAGGCCTACGTATTCCCGATAAATATGCTTCTGGTGCAGCACTGTGGAAATCAAATGGCCGTAAGGGGCCAGCATAAATCTGCCCAGCTCCGTAAAAATGGCAATGTCATCCATGCCCTGGGGCGCAAGAATCTGCTCGTAGCGCTGGCGCACGCCCTCGCCAATCACGGAAATATCGCAGCAGGGCTGTTCCGGACGGTAGTCCACGCCGATGCCGCCAGACAGGTTCACAAAGGCGATGTGGGCGCCGGTGGCATTGCGCAGCCGCACCGCCAGACGGAACAGGTTGGCCGCCAGCTCGGGATAATACTCGTTGGTGGTGGTGTTGGAGGCCAAAAACGCATGAATGCCGAAATGCTTGGTTCCCAGGCTCATCAGTCGATTGATGGCGCCGGCCATTTGGTCCTCTGTCATGCCGTATTTGGCGTCCCGGGGCATATCCATAATGGTGTTGCCCAAAGAGAAGGAACCGCCGGGGTTATACCGCAGGCACACCGTTTCCGGAACGCCACCTGCCGCCTGGTTCAAAAATTCCACATGGGTGGCATCGTCCAAATTGATGTACGCCCCCAGGTCAAAGGCCTTTTTCATGTCCAGCTCCGGGGTAACATTGGAGGAGAACATCACGTCCTTTCCCGTAATGCCCACAGCCTCTGCCAGCAGCAGCTCCGTATAGCTGGAACAGTCGCAGCCACACCCCTCCTCGTGAAGGATTTTCAGTATGTAGGGGTTGGGGGTCGCCTTCACGGCGAAATACTCCCGAAATCCGGGGTTCCAGGAGAAAGCCGCCTTCAGCGCCCGGGCATTTTCCCGAATCCCCTTTTCGTCATACACATGAAAGGGGGTGGGATATTGGGCGGCGATTTCCTTTGCCTTTTCCAACGTGATAAACGGTGTCTTTTTCATATTTTCTTTCCTCTCAAAAAAACAAGCCCCATGTCATACGACAAAGGGCAAAAACAGTTCGTCTTTTCCCCTGGTCCGCACTCCATCTTTGCAAGATGACAGTTCTGGGCATATTCTGCCCAGCCCCAGAACCGCCCCGCCTGGCAAGCAAGACAGCCCTTCGGCGGTGAATCCTTTCGCCGGGGGACATTTGCCAATTCCCCAGGGTACTGATAAGCACCGCAACCTCAGCCATGGTTATGCCTGCATTCTAGTCCAAAATCCGGTATTTGTCAATACTTTTTCTTTCTCTCCCAGCAGTAGAATCCCCTTTCCACAGGTTGAAGAGGTTTTCTCCGCAACCGTAGCACTAAAAACGCCATTCTACCGCTATAATATACACATAAACTTTACCCAAAGAAAGGCGAATCCTATGAAGCGAACAAAATTATGTAACCGGCTTTTGCCGAACTACACCCAAAAGGAAGAAACTATGAACATGGTTACGCACATCATCGGCGGCGGGATAGCTGTGCTCGCGCTGGTGCTGTGTACCCTCCGCGCCCTGCTCCAGGGCAATGAATGGGATATAACCGGCGCTTTGGTCTACGGCATCAGTATGTTGAGCCTTTACTCCATGTCCAGTATCTACCACGGCATAAAACCCGGTACAGCAAAAAAGGTATTGCAGGTACTTGACCACTGTACCATTTATTTTCTAATCGCCGGCACCTACACGCCTATCGTACTGATCGCTTTCCGTCCGGTGTATCCTGTCATCGCATGGGGCCTTCTAATCTTCCAGTGGGCACTAACTGCCGTCGCTGTAACCCTGACTGCCATTGATCTGAAAAAGTACAACATCTTTTCCATGATCTGCTATATCACCATGGGCTGGGCCGTGCTGCCATTCATGGACCAGGCGCTGCAGTTGCTGACAACGCCGGGCTTCACTCTGCTGCTGAGCGGCGGCATCGCTTATACCGTCGGCGCAATTTTGTACGGCATTGGTGCAAAAAAGCGGTGGTTTCACAGTGTGTTCCACATCTTCGTCGTCCTGGGAAGCCTACTGCAATTTTTGTGCATTTATTTGTATGTGCTCTGAAAAAGCACCCGTGGAATTTCACGGGTGCTTTTCTTATTCTTCCGTTTCCTTGGGGCTGTCGAACAGTGCCGTTGCAGAGGCTTCTCCGATTTCTGCTCCTGCCATGCAGGCGGCAAACTGCTCGCCGGTCATGCTCTCGTGCTCCAGCAGATAGTCAACCACCCGGTCAAATGCTTCCTTGTTTTCCGAAAGCAGCTGCTTGCAATGGGCATAGGCCTTGTCAATCAGCACCTTCACCTCATCGTCAATGGTTGCCGCCACCTTTTCCGAATAGCTCTTGGTGTTCTGGTAATCCCGACCGATGAACACCTCGCCGCCGTCCAGATAGGACACCGTGCCCAGCTTTTCGCACATACCGTATCGGGCAACCATATCCTTTGCCAGCTTGGTGGCCCGGTCAATGTCGTTGGAAGCGCCTACGGAAATATCCCCCACAAACAGATCCTCTGCCACACGACCGCCCAGCAGGGTTACGATTTCCTCGTACATCTCATTTCTGGTCATGTTGGAGGAGTCATCATGGGGCAGCGACCAAGTGGAGCCCAGGGACTGGCCTCTTGGGATTATAGTAATATGCAGCACCGGGTCTTGGGTTGGCAGCAAATGGGTGGCCACTGCGTGGCCTGCCTCGTGCATGGCGGTAACCTTCAAATCCCGGCGGGTTTGCACCCGACTGCGCTTGGCCGGTCCGGCAACGATCTTCATCATGGCCTCGTTGAGATGCTCCATGTGAATCACAGGACTGCTCTCCCGGGCCGCCATAATGGCCGCCTCGTTGAGCAGGTTGCTCAAATCCGCGCCGGTAAAGCCGGAGGTGGATCGGGCAACGGTCTTCAGGTCAACACCGCTGTCCAGACGCTTGTTTTTGGCGTGTACCTTCAAAATATCCTCTCTGCCCTTGACGTCGGGACGGCCCACGTGAATCTGACGGTCAAACCGACCGGGGCGGAGCAATGCGGGGTCCAGAATATCCGGGCGGTTAGTGGCTGCCAGAACAATCACGCCCTCGGTACGGCCAAAGCCGTCCATTTCCACCAGAAGCTGATTTAAGGTCTGTTCCTTTTCGTCATGGCCGCCGCCCAGACCGGAGCCGCGCTTACGGCCTACGGCATCGATTTCATCGATAAAAATAATGGCAGGGGCGATTTTCTTCGCCTGTTCAAACAAATCCCGGACACGGCTGGCGCCTACGCCCACATACATCTCCACAAAATCCGAGCCGGAGATGGACAAGAACTGCACGTCTGCTTCCCCGGCAACCGCTCTTGCAAGCAGGGTTTTGCCGGTACCGGGAGGGCCTACCAGCAGCAGGCCGTGGGGAATCCGGGCGCCGATATTCTTGAACTTTTCCGGATTGCGCAGGAAGTCCACAACCTCCTGCAGCTCCTGTTTTTCTTCATCTGCGCCGGCCACATCGTCAAAGGTTACCTTCTTCCCGTCGGGAACGCCCAGCACCGTCCGCGCCTTGCCGAAATTGGCCATGGCGTTGCCACCGCCCTGGGCTCTGCTCATGAGAATGAACCAAAGCAGGAGAAGTACGCCCCCGGCAATCAGAAGCGGCCACACAAAATCCAGTACGCCGCTTTGCTCCGCAGGCACAAAGTCATAGCTTTCCAGCACCCCGGATTGGGACTGCTCCTGAAGGGTAAGCCACATTTCCTGCCGGAAGCTTTCCACATCTGCCAGCTTGCAAATCAGCTGGGTTTTGCCGTTGTAGGGCGCATGTAGGGTGATAGCAATTTTCTGGTCCTGTACGGTAAAGCTTTTTACCTGCTCCTGCTGAAACAGGCCAATCACCTGGGAATAGCTCAAATTATCCGTGCCGTCGCCGAACACGCCCAGCACCCAGGAAAGCAGCAGCACCAGAATTACCACGTAGAAAATCAGAGAGAAAACACTGCGTTTTTTCAAAATGGATACTCCTTATTTTGTGTAAACTTCCGGATGCAGCACCCCGATATAGGGCAGATTCCGGTACTTTTCGTTGTAGTCCAGGCCGTAGCCCACCACAAACATATTGGGGATTTCATAGCCAACCCAGTCCGGTTTCAGTGTGATGCCCGGCTTTCTGCGGGAGGGCTTGTCCAGCAGAGTACAGATTTTCAACGAGGCAGGCTCCTTGGCCAAAAGGTGGCGATATGTAAAGTCCAGAGAATTACCGGTATCGTAAATATCCTCCAGAATCAGCACATGGCGGCCCTTAATGTCCGCAGTTATATCCCGCTTCAGCTGCATAACACCGGTGGGATCTGTGCTTTCGTAAGAGGAAATCCACATAAAGTCTATCTGGCAGGGCACAGTGAGCTGGCGAATCATGTCCGCGTAAAATACCACAACGCCCTTCAGCACGCCCACAACCACCGGATTCTTGTCTGCATACTCTTTGGACAGTATTTCTCCCAATTCTTTTACCTTTGCCTGGATTTGCTCTTCCGTCAGCAAAATCTGTTCAATGTCTTTTCTCATAGCCTAAATCCCCTTTTCTATATCTCTATGCTTTCAAACCGAAGCTGCACTGCCGGCAAACTGCCTGCCCTGCGCTGCGGATTCATGCCAATGCCATATACGCCAATGACGCCCTGTTCGTCGGCCAGCACCGGAATTTGCCCGCGCCGGGCTGCCGGGATTTTTCGGTCAATCATCAGCTTTTTCACTGTTTTTGTGCCGCCGGGCAGAGTAAGCGTGTCCCCCGCTTCCCGACTGCGCACCCAGATTATCCCCTGGGGAATCACTGTCCAAACATCTTTTTCGTTTACAACGGTTTTTGCCGGCTGCACGTAAATCCGCAGCCCAGGCACCTCCACCATGCCCTCTTCGGGCAACGCCGCAGCCACAATGGGCTTGGCTTGAGGTTTGGCCTCCAGACGGTCATACACCCGCTGCAGCGTTACGCCGCCGGGAAACTGCCCCATGGCAGAGGGATTCTGGGAAAAGACCAGCTGCTCTGCCAGAGCGATGTGGGCCCGTTCCGGTTCGTTTACCCCGCAGCGCCGCAGAAAGGTTTCCAGCATACGGGCGCGCAGGGCGGGGCTTGCATTACGCAAATCCTCCACGCTGGGCAATTCCGCAAATTCCGCCATAGCGGAAAGCGCCTGCTCCTCCTGCCGCAACGCCATGGCCATGGCAGACAAATTCTCCGCCAATTGAGGATTTTCCTCCTTCAAAAGAGGCATTACCCGGTGGCGCAGGCGGTTGCGCAAAAAGGTATCTTCTGCATTGGTGCTGTCCTGGACATAGGGAATTTGATGCTCGGCCAAAAAGGCCAACACCTGCTCTCGGGTACAGGTAAGCATAGGGCGAATCAGATTCGCCCCCACAGGCGCAATACCCCCCAGACCCTTCAGGCCTGTGCCCCGCACCAAATGCAGCAGCACGGTTTCCGCATTGTCGTCGGCGGTATGGGCTGTGGCAACGTTCCCCTGCAGGGTTGCAAAGTAGGCATACCTGGCCTCTCTGGCCGCCGCTTCCAGTCCCTTTTTCCCCGGCGTAACACACCCCTGCCCCATGTGCAGAGCAATGCCGTGGCGAGCGCAAAAATCCGCCACAAATGCCGCGTCCCGGTTGGATTCCTCCCCCCGAAGCCGGTGGTTAAAATGGGCCGCCTCCAGGGTAATGCCCAGCTTTTTCTCCAGCAGGTGCATACCCCACAGCAGCGCCATGGAGTCCGCGCCTCCGGAAACTGCGCAAATCACAGTGTTTCCCAGCGTTGTCATTTCATAGCGTCGAATTTGGGCAAGAAGCTCATTCAGCATGCTTCCACTCCCGGTCTGCAAAAGTAGTGTACTGGGGCAGCCACTGCAGCTTCACTGTACCGATTTCGCCATGGCGGTTCTTTGCCACAATACACTCGGCAATATTCTTGTCTTCAGTTTCCGGGTGATAGTAATCGTCCCGGTAGAGCATCATAACACAGTCGGCGTCCTGCTCGATAGAACCGGATTCCCGCAAATCCGACAGAAGCGGCCGCTTGTCCGTACGGGTTTCTGCCGCACGGTTGAGCTGACTCAAGCAGATGACCGGCACGTTCAGCTCCTTGGCCATCACCTTTAAGGTTCTGGAAATGTCGCTGACCACGTTTACCCGGTTGTCGCTTTGCCTTCCGTTTCCGGAGCCCTGCATCAGCTGCAGGTAGTCGATAACCACCAGTCCCAAATTGTCCAGCCGGCGGCATTTGGCGTTAATATCCGCCACGGTAATGGCGCTGTTATCGTCCACGCGAATGTCCGTCTGGCTGAGAGAGGCGGAGGCCATACAAAGCTTTGTCCACTCCTCCTCGCTGAGCTTGCCGGTGGCAAGCTTCTGGCTGTCCACGAAGCTCTCGCCGGAGAGCAGACGCATGGCAAGCTCCTCTCTGGACATCTCCAGGGAGAAAAACGCCACGGTTTTGTTATACTTTTTCGCAACGTTCAGGCCAATGTTCAGGGCAAAAGAGGTCTTACCCATGGCAGGGCGGGCAGCAATCAGCAAAAGATTGCCCTTGTTCAGACCGTTGATCTTGTAGTCCAGGTCCCGCAGGCCTGTGGAAAGACCGGGAATGGCAGAATCCGACTGGCTCAATTCGTTCAGCCTGTCAAACACCTTGTACATCACAGAGCCGATGTGCTCCAGCGAATCTCCCCGTTCTCCCTTGCGCAAGGCGTAAATCTTCTTCTCCGCCAGTTCCAGAATCTCGGCCGGAGTTCCTTTCCGCTCAAACACAGTATCGGAAATCTCCCCTGCCGCCACAGCCAGACCGCGGAGCATAGCCGCGTCCTTCACAATGTTGGCGTAGCGCACCGCATTGGCGGCGGTGGGGGTAATTTTCATCAGCTGCAGGATATAATCCCGGGAACCGTCGGTATAAGTACCCAGCTCCCGCATTTTATCCAGCACCGTAACCGGGTCAATGGACTGGGCGTAGTTAAACATGGCAAAAATCGCCTCGTAGATTTCCCGGTTCTGCTGCAAATAGAAATCCTCGGGCTTTACAACGCCTACAATGTCATTGATACAGCGGCTGTCAATCAGTATCGAACCCAAAACCGCCTGCTCTGCGTCCATATCCTGGGGCATTTGTCGGTTCAACAGTTCTTCGTCCATCTTTCTCTCTCCTTCCCTTGTGGGAATTGGTTGCATCAGGCTTCCTCAATCTTCACCGTCAGCGGCGCGGTGATTTCATAGCCCAGCTTGCAGGTAACGGTATAGGTGCCTACGCTCTTAATGGTATCTGCCAGCACCAGCTTCCGCTTGTCCAGGGTGATACCTGTTTTTGCCTTCAGCGCATCGGCAATTTCCTGGGTGGTAACCGAGCCGAAAAGCCGGCCGGCGCCGCCGCCCTTTGCGGCAACCACCAGTGTCAGCTCCCGAAGCTCCTTGGAAAGCGCCAGAGCCTCCGCCTTTTCCTTGGCAATCCGCTCCTGTGTTGCCTTGTCGTTCATGCGCATGGTATTGATAGCATCGGCAGTGGCTTCCGTAGCCAGCTTTCTGGGCAGCATGAAGTTCCGCGCGTAGCCGTCGGACACCTCAATCATCTGGCCCTTTTTGCCCTTGCCCTTTACATCCTGCAATAAAATCACTTTCATGATACATTCTCCTTCTTATAGTTCATAAAACCGGTCAATGGAAGCCACCAGCAAGTCCAGCGCTTCCTTTACGGTGCAATTTTTTATCTGCGCGCCTGCTGTGGCAGTATTGCCGCCGCCGCCCAGAGGCTCCAAAATCACCTGCACATTGGCATCTCCGATGCTGCGGGCAGAAATCATCACCTGGTCCCCCTCGGGGTACAGCACAAAAGATGCCGTGAGTCCTGCAATGTTCAAAAGCTCGTCTGCTGCCTGGGCAGCCAAAATCCGGGAGGTGGGGGTGTTCAGCGCCGCAATGGCCAATTCCTGGCGGTACAGCCGGGCAGACTTGATAATCTGGTACTTTGCCATGGTGTCCTGGAAGTCGTTTTGCATCAGCTTTTTCACTTCCACCGTGTCTGCGCCCCATTGCCGCAGTATTGCCGCCGCCTCAAAGGTGCGTTCACCGGTGCGGACATTGAAGCTCTTGGTATCCAGAGAAATGCCTGCCAGCAGGCTCTTTGCCTCAATGGGAAGCACATCGGCATGGTCTACGCTGTACTGCAGCAGCTCCGTAGTCAGCTCGGAAGCGGAGGAGGCGTAAGGCTCATGCAAATTCACCACAACGGGATTGATATAATCCGCGGCCCGGCGGTGATGGTCCACCACGCAAACCTTGGATATGGCCTCCAGCAAGGGGCGGTACTCCACCTGGTCCGGACGGTTGGTATCCACCACCACAAGAATGCTGTGGTTGTCGCACAGGAGCATGGCTTCCTGCCCGGAAATAAATACATTCTGATATTCCGGAACAGCACGGATTTCCTCAACCAGCTTTTCTGCCAGATTCCGGTCCAAATCCAGAACAATGTGGGCTTTTTTTCCTTTTTTCCGGCACATACAGCTGATGCCCATGGCCGCGCCCACAGCGTCCATATCCGCATTGCTGTGTCCCATGATAAAGACCTGACTGCTTTGCCCAATCAGCTCCATAAGGGAATTGGCGGTAACACGGGAGCGCACCTTGCTGCGCCGGTCAGCTTCCTTCTGCCGTCCTCCGAAGAAGGTGAAGTTGAATCTGTCCTTGATGACCGCCTGGTCGCCGCCGCGGCTTAGGGCCATTTCGATGGACAGCGCAGCAAAATTGTAGCTTTCCTCGAAATTCACGCCGTCCACGCCAATGCCCATGGAAATGGAAGCCTGCAGGCCGGAGGGGCTTTCCACCTGGTGAATATTCTCCAGAAGGGAGAACTTCTCCTTCATGGCGCGGCTCAAATCCCGGCGTTCAATCACCAGCAGATAGCGGTTTCGCTCCAGCCGCCGCAAAAGACCGTGATAATCCTCTGTCCATGCGGAAATCACATCGTTGATACGGGCATTCAGGGTCGAAATATCGCCTTCGGGCAGATTCTGGGTCATTTCGTCGTAATTGTCCACCAGAATCAGAGACACCACAGGACGGGAGCGGATATATTCGTCCCGCACCTGATACAGCTCTGTTAAATCGGTAAAGTACAGCATGCCCACCGCCGTGGCCTCCGGGGCTTCCAGTCGCATAGTCGTGCCGTAAACCCGATAGCGGCGATGGCCCATGGTAATATCCTGAGGACACTCGGTTTTTCCCGACATCAGCCAGTCAACAGGGGTATCCGGCAGAAACTCTGCCAGGGATTGCTCCAGATATTTTTCCTGATAGCCGGTAATGGCCCGGAAGCTGTCATTGGCCCAGACAACCACATTGTCTCCCAGCCGGAACAGCACCATAGGAAAGGGCGCCTCCACACCGCCGGTGCGGAAGGATTCCCGGACAAAATTCTGGATTTCTTTTCTGCGGCGGTTACGGTTCCACACATAGTACAAAGAGAGAGCGGCTGCCACAGCAAACTGCGCAATCGCCAGCACATACTGGCCCAGCAGCGCCGCCACCACGGCGAACCCCAGCAGCACCGCAAAGTATGCCCACAAACCGGGCCAAAACAGTCTTCCCAGCTTTTTATTCACAGCAATCCCTCCTTGAAATGGACACCCTGCCCATACTATCACTATTATAAAGGGTATTATAGCAAAAAAGGAGAAAAGGTGCAACTGATTTTCATGGGTTTTTCCAAAAAGTCTTGCAATTTTTCCCACCGGGAGCTTTCGACAAAAAATAATGGTATACTTTTCCCCAAAATTGTGTTATACTATTTGCGTCGGCGCCGGGAAGCCAGTCCCGGGCCAAGTGTGTAATTGCATCATCATGCAGGCGTTCTCCCGAAAAGATGGCGATTCAGGGCCGGATTTTCGAAGAGTGGCTGCCTGCTTTGTTATGGCTTTTTTGCCCCATTACGAAAGGAGAAACATTTTGGCAGAAAAATTAAAAATCATTCCTCTGGGCGGTTTGGACGAAATTGGCAAGAACATCACCGCGCTGGAATACGGCAGGGATATGATTGTGGTGGATTGCGGCGTAGGCTTCCCGGATGAGGAAATGTACGGCGTGGATTTGGTGATTCCCGACTTTTCCTATCTGGTGGCTAACCAGAAGAAGCTGCGGGGTATGTTCATCACCCACGGCCATGAAGACCACATCGGGTCTATCCCCTACTGTATGCAGCAAGTAAACTGCCCCATTCACGGTACGCCCATGACCAACGGTCTTATCAAACTGAAGCTGGAAGAGCACAACCTGGACAAATCGGTAAAGCTCATCACCCACAAACCCGGCGATGTGGTGAAGGCAGGCTGTTTTTCCGTGGAATTTATCCATGTGAATCACTCCATTGCCGATGCGGTGGCCTTCGCCATTCACACCCCCGTGGGCACGGTTGTAATGACCGGCGACTTTAAGATTGACCCCACCGCCAGCGGCGGCATGACGGATTTGGCCCGTCTGGGAGAATTGGGTAACCAGGGCGTGCTGGCTTTGCTGGCAGACTCCACCAACGTAGAGCGCGCCGGCTACACCCCCAGCGAAGCGCTGGTGGCAGAGGGCCTGGACCGGCAGTTCAAAAACTGCAACCAGCGCATCATCGTTACCACCTTCGCCTCCAATATGCACCGCATTCAGGCCGTCCTTGCCACCGCCCAGCGCTATGGCAGGAAGGTTGCCGTTACCGGCCGAAGCATGGAAAATATGCTGAAGGTAGGCCAGGAACTGGGCTATCTGAAAATCAAAGCAGGTACTCTGGTGGATTTGGCCGCCATTAAAAGCCTGCCCAACAACAAGGTGGTTATCGTTTCCACCGGCTCCCAGGGCGAGAATATGTCCGCGCTGTACCGCATGGCCTTTTCCACCCACAAGCAGGTGGACATCACCTCCGGCGACCGGATTATCATTTCCGCCTCCGCCATTCCCGGCAACGAAAAGGCCATTTCCCGGATTATCAACGAGCTGTACCGCAAGGGCGCAGACGTGGTATACGAAAAGAGCGAGGGCCTTCATGTTTCCGGCCACGCCTGTCAGGAGGAACTGAAAATCGTACACGCCCTGACCAAGCCCAGATTCTTTATCCCTGTACACGGGGAGCAGAGAATGCTTCAAATTCACGGCAAGCTGGCGCAAACCATGGGCATGAAGCCCGCCAACGTTTGCATTGGTGAAATCGGCACGGTCTTTGAATTAACGGGCAAGCACTGCAAGGCAAACGGCACAGTGCCTGCCGGCAAGGTATTTGTAGACGGTACCGGCGTCGGCGACGTGGGCAGTGTGGTTCTGCGAGACAGAAAGCACCTTGCTCAGGACGGCATGATTGTGGTGTGTGTCAACGTCAGCAGTCAGGACGGCGGCGTGATTTCCGGGCCGGACATCATCACCCGGGGCTTCATCTACGTGAAGGAATCCGAGGAGCTGATGGAGGAGCTTCGGGAGGTTGCCATGGAGGCCATCGAGCGGTGCGGCAGAAAGCGTACCCGGGACTGGGCCACCTTGAAATCCGCCATCAAAAACGATCTGAGCGGCTATCTGTATAAGCAAACCAAGCGAAATCCCATGATTCTGCCTGTGATTATGGAAATCTAACCAAAAGCCGCCCTTGAAAAAGGGCGGCTTCGACCAATGGGAGAGTATCTATGAAATACTATTTTGCCCCTATGGAGGGACTGACGGACAGTGTCTACCGCCGTCTGCACCACCAATACTTCGGCGGTGTTGACCGCTACTATATGCCCTTTCTTTCCCCCACGGTGCACAGAGCCCTTACCGCCAAGGAAGCCCGGGAGCTCCCCCTGGCAGACAGCGTTCCTTTCTGCGCTGTGCCCCAGGTACTTACCAAGGTTCCGGAGGATTTTCTCTGGATTGCCAACCAATGCGCCCAGCGGGGCTATGGGGAGATTAACCTGAATCTGGGGTGTCCCTCCGGCACGGTGGTAGCCAAGGGAAAGGGCGCGGGTATGCTTCGGGACTTGGAGGCTCTGGAAGCCTTCCTTGACCACATTTTTGCCCAAAGCCCCCTGCCCATCTCCGTAAAAACACGGCTGGGACTGGAGGACCCTGGGGAGTTTTATCCCCTTTTACAGCTGTTTAACCGCTACCCCATGAAGCTTCTGATTGTCCACCCCCGGGTGCGAAAGGACTTCTACAAAGGCCCAATTTCCATGGAGCAGTTTCATTACGCCCTGGAGGAAAGCAAAAACCCCCTGTGCTACAACGGGGATTTGACCGACAAAACCCAGCTTTCCTCTGTAGGAACACCCTGCGTCATGCTGGGCCGGGGCTTGCTTGGTAATCCCGGCCTGCTGACAGAAGCCGGCACGGATAACGCTACATTGGAGGCCTTTTTCGGGGAGCTATTGGAGGAATACACCGCCTTTTTCGGAGGCAGCCGCAACGCCATGTTCCGGCTGAAGGAGCAATGGAGCTACCTGCTGCCCCACTTCCCCGGAGGAGAAAAGCTGGGCAAGCAGCTGCGAAAAACCACGGATTTACAGCAGTACAAAGCCATCACCACCCAGATTTTCCAAACCCTGCCCTATCAGGCATAACCGTATAAAAAGTGGTGCGAAGCCGAAGCTTCGCACCGCTTTTATTATCCATTGGAGGATACGTCTACATTGCTTAACACAATCTTCTTATAGTCCACCTTCATGGGGTTCTTTGCCAGGATATCTTTCAAAAGCGTATCGGTCTTTTGGGACTCAACCGCGTCCTCACAGGCTCTGGTCCAGCCATCGCCGTCGCCCACATAGTACATGATGTGGTAGCCAAATTCGGTTTTTACCAAGCCGTGGTCTCCGGCTTTCCGGCCTTCGGCGAAGCACCAGTCGTTAAAGGTTTCCACCATCACCTTGGGGGAAATATCGGTGTAAAGACCGCCCTCGGATTTGTTGCCGTCCTCGCTGTGAATATAGGCAAAATCACCGAAGGAGTCTTCCGTCTTTTCCCCGGCCAGCCAGTTGTCGTAGATCCCCTGGGCCTTCTGGCGGCAGGCCTCCCAGTCTGCATCGGAGTAGACGGTTTCTCCCTCGTCGTTCTTGGTACCGGTAGGCTTAATGAGAATGTGGCGCACATCCACCACCTTCCCCATATCCTTGGTAACCCGGACACCCCACTGCGTGGTCATGGAGCTTCCGTTCTTTTCAAAATATGCTTCCATTTCCTCCCGGGTTATCTCCAGCTTGTCCACCAGCTCGCTGAAATAGAGGTTTCCTGTATAATACAGCCGGAAAAACTCCTTGTAGCTTGCAAAGTCAGCGCCTGCGCCAAAGTCCGCTGCCAACATCTCCTCCACCGAGGAGAATTTCTCGTCTTGCGCATTTTTCTTGGCGTTTTCTTCCAGCTCGTCAATAATCTTCTGGTAGTCCTCCTCCAGCTGGTAGCCGGCCTCCTGCGCCATATCCGCCAGCACCCGATACTGATGCCAGCTGGTAAGGGAGGTTTCCAGGAAATACTGCTGCCAGGTTTTTCCCGTGGCAGTACCCATGGTTTGCTCATGCAGAGGCTTTTCGAAATCCACGTCATAATAGTAGCCGTAGTTGTAAATCTGCATCCAGTAAAATACCTGCAGCTGGGCATTGGTCAGCCGGTTGTCCCCAACGGTTGCCACCACCTTGTCCAGGTTTCTATGCAGCTTCTTGTCGGCTACAGTGTAGTTATCCTTGTAGAGAATGTCATTTTCCCTGGGCTGGAAGGTGCCGTAAATGCCGTAATACACCATGGCGCAAAGCCCTGCCAAAAGCGCCAGGCAGCCTGCCGCCGCCAGCACAATTTTCAGCGCCTTGTTGCCGTTATTCTTGCCGCAGCCGGGACAGCGGGTTTCCTTATCCGGCAGCTGGGTGCCGCAATACTTACAAAACATAGTATCCTCTTTCCTCCCGCGCCTGCGGGTATATGCTGTCCACAGTTTACCACGGAGTGGAAACATTTGCAAGCTACAACACAATTTGTTTACAATTCTCCCAAAAGAAAGCAAAACAATGCCTTGCAAAAGCGGCAGAAAAATGCTATTATTTATGGTTGAGAGAGTATTGCCCAAAGGAGCTTTCCCCATGAGTAACAAAACCGCTGTAATTTCCCAAGAGCAGCTGCAACAGCAGTTTGCCTATTGTGATAAAATTTACGCCCATTGGCAGGAAAAAGCCACCATTCCCACCGCATATGTGGAAACCTACGGCTGCCAGCAAAACGAAGCCGATTCCGAAAAGCTGCGGGGTTATTTGTCCCAGTGCGGCTACGCCATGGCTGACGCCGCCGAGGGCGCTGACGTGGTGGTTATGAACACCTGCGCCATTCGGGAGCACGCTGAACAGCGTGTGTTCGGCAACTTGGGCGCGTTAACCCACACCAAGCGCCGCCACCCGGAACAGAAAATCTTCCTCTGCGGCTGTATGGCAGGAGAAACCAAGGTATCTGACCGTATTCAAAAGAGCTTTCCCCATGTGGACGGGGTATTTTCCACCCATCATTTGTGGCAGTTTCCCGAGATTCTGTGGAAGGTGCTGCAGGGGAAAAAGCGGCAGTTTTATATCGCCGATGAACCCGGCTCCATCGCCGAGGGTATCCCCCAAATCCGGGATAACTCCCTGAAAAGCTGGGTTTCCATTATGTACGGCTGCAACAACTTCTGCACCTACTGCATCGTCCCGTATGTCCGGGGCAGAGAGCGCAGCCGAAAAAAAGAGGATATTTTGGCAGAGTGCCGCGCACTTGTGGAAAAGGGCTGTAAGGAAATCACCCTGCTGGGGCAGAACGTAAACTCCTATGGCAAAGATTTGGAAGAAGTCTGCGATTTTGCCGACCTGTTGCGGGAAATTGCCGCCATTGACGGGGATTTTCTCATTCGCTTCATGACCAGCCACCCAAAAGATGCCTCCAAAAAGCTGTTTGATACCATGGCGGCAAGCCCCAAAATTGCAAAGCAGCTGCACCTGCCCTTCCAGTCCGGTTCTTCCCGGGTGCTGAAGGCCATGAACCGCCACTACGACCGGGAAAAGTATCTGCAAGCAGTAAGCTACGCCAAGTCTGTCATGCCGGACCTGGTGCTGACCTCCGACGTGATTGTGGGCTTCCCCGGGGAAACAGAAGCAGAATTTGAAGAAACCCTTTCCCTCATCGCCCAGGTGCGTTACGATGCTCTGTTTACCTTCATCTTCTCCCCCCGCCCCGGTACGCCGGCGGCAGCCATGGAGGACACCACCCCCAAGGAGGAGAAAAACCGCCGTTTTGACCGGCTTTGCGCCCTGCAGAACCAAATCTCCGAGGAAATCCACCGCGCATACGTAGGAAAACGCCTGCGCTGTCTGGTAGATGGCAAAGACGGCGACTGCCTCACCGCCCGTACCGAGGGCGGCAGACTGGTGCGCTTCTTCGGAGCGGACAGTCTGATTGGCACCTACCAATTGCTTACCGTTACCGACTCCACCACCTGGAGCTTAATCGGCCGGCTGGGGCAGTAACCCCGCCGAGCAGGGGCTTTCCATTACTTTACAGAAAGAGGTATCATCTATGGCAACCACCGGCAAAGAGTTGACACCTATGCAAAGACAGTACCACGCCATTAAAGAGCGGAACAAGGACTGCATCTTGCTGTTCCGGCTGGGCGATTTTTATGAAATGTTTGACGAGGATGCCAGAACCGCTTCCCGGGAGCTGGACCTTACCCTAACCACCCGGGACCGGGGCAAGCCCAAGGAAGAGCAGACACCCATGTGTGGCGTTCCCTATCACAGTGTGGACGCCTACATTGCCCGTCTGGTGCAAAAGGGCTACAAGGTGGCTATCTGCGAGCAGATGACCGACCCTGCCGCCACCAAGGGCTTGGTAGAGCGGGATATTACCCGCATCGTAACCCCCGGCACAGTTACGGAAAGCTGTATGCTGGAGGAACGGAAAAACAATTACTTTGCCTGCGTTTATGAGGACAAGGGCAAATTCGGCCTTGCCTTCTGCGACATATCCACCGGCGCTTTTTACGTAACCGTCTGCGCAGATGCAGAGGCCGCCGTTTCCGAGTTGGGACGGTTCTCCCCTGCGGAGGTGCTTCGGGGCGGCGCAAACGTGTGCTGTCCGGAGCTGGACGAGGCGCTGTTTTTGCGGCTGAAATGCTGTGTCAACGAAGCCCAGGAGGGGCAGTTTGACGAAAATTCCGCCGCCACCTTGCTGGAAGCTCACTTTGCCACCACCTTAAGCCAGCTTGGCCTGGCAGGGCTTGCCCCCGCTGTGGTGGCCGCAGGCACCCTGCTTCACACCCTGAAAACCCTGCAGCGCAATGACCTTGCCCACATCCGCAATCTGGAATACTACACCACCGGCAAATTCATGGAGCTGGATTTGGACGCCCGGCGGAATCTGGAGCTGACGGAAACCCTTCGCTCCCAGGAGAAAAAGGGCAGTCTTTTGTGGGTACTGGACAAGACCTGCACCACCATGGGCGGCCGGCTGCTGCGCAGCTGGCTGGAAAAGCCCCTTTTGGACGCCGCAGAAATCGCCCGGCGGCAGAGCGCCGTTGCAGAACTGGCAGACGACACCGTTACCCGCGGAGAACTGGCTGAGGCGCTGCGCTTTGTTACAGACTTGGAGCGGGTCCAAACCAGAATTGTTACCGGCAGCGTTAACTGTCGGGACCTTTTGGGACTGGCCCAGGGTATGCGGGCCCTGCCCCAGGTAAAGGCCCAGCTTTCCAAGCTCCACGCCCCCCTGCTTCAAAAGCTGAACCAGAGCATTGACCAATTGGCAGACTGCGCCAACCTGATTGAAAAATCCATTGTGGACGACCCCCCTCTGACTGTGCGGGAAGGCGGTATCATCCGTCCCGGCGCGGACCCGGAGGTAGACCGCTTGCAAGACATTCTCAATGGCGGCAAGGGTACAATCATCGCCATTGAAAACGCCGAACGGGAGCGCACCGGAATCCGCACCCTGAAAGTCAGCTTTAACCGGGTATTCGGCTATTATATTGAAGTTTCCAAATCCTTTATTGACCAAGTGCCCGACCACTATATCCGCAAACAGACGCTGGCAAACTGCGAGCGTTACATTACCCCCGAGCTGAAAGAACTGGAAGACCAGGTGCTCAACGCCAAGGACAGACTGGCAGCGCTGGAATATCAGCTGTTTTTGCGTCTTCGGGAATACCTTGCCCTGCAAGCCGCCCGTGTCCAGACCACCGCTGCCGCTGTAGCGGAAGCTGACGTGCTGTGCAGTCTGGCAAACGTGGCTGTACGGCGCAACTACTGCCGTCCGGAAATCACCGCCGGCAACGAAATCTCCATTACCGACGGTCGCCACCCGGTGGTTGAGGTGATGCTGAAAGACTCTCTCTTTGTTCCCAACGACGCGGAACTGGGCAGTCAGGACAACACCGTTGCCATTATCACCGGTCCCAATATGGCCGGCAAATCCACCTATATGCGGCAGGTCGCTCTGATTGTACTTATGGCGCAAATCGGCTCCTTCGTTCCTGCCCGCAGCGCCCGATTGGGAATTGTGGACCGGGTGTTCACCCGCATCGGCGCCAGCGACGATTTGGCCTCCGGCCAATCCACCTTTATGGTGGAGATGTCCGAGGTGGCCTCTATTTTGAAGCATGCTACCGCCAGAAGCCTGCTGATTCTGGACGAAATCGGTCGGGGTACCTCCACCTATGACGGCATGGCCATCGCCCGGGCTGTTCTGGAATATGCCGCCAATCCCCGGAAGCTGGGGGCAAAAACCCTGTTCGCCACCCATTATCACGAGCTTTCCACTTTGGAGAGCAAGCTTCCCAATGTGAAAAATTACAATATCGCCGTAAAGAAGCGGGGCGAGCAGATGATTTTCCTGCGAAAAATTGTCCCCGGCGCTACCGATGACAGCTACGGTGTAGAAGTTGCCAAGCTGGCAGGACTGCCCAACGCCGTTGTCCAACGGGCGCGGGAAATCCTGCAGGAGCTGGAGCAGGAAGGGGGCGTTGTCCGCACTACCCCTGTCTACACGGAGCCTGATGACCAAATCAGCTTACAGGATTTGCGCAGTCAGCAAATTCAGGAAGCCCTTTCTGCTCTGTCCGTAGAAACCCTTACCCCCATTGAAGCCATGAACGAACTATACAAGCTAAAGAAGATGCTGAACTGATATGACAAAAAATGCGTTTCTATCCACCGACCTTTCCCCCAGAGAAATTACCTGGGGCCTGCGGTATTTGCTGTTTCAAACCCTGTTTCTCCCCTCCCTGCTGAACATGATAAACTGGCTGCTGCCCAATCCCATGTCCTCGGTACAGCTGAATTTTCTGTTCTTTTCCATCAACATTGCCGCTGTGGTGGTGATTTTCAAGAATTACCTGCTGCAGTTTTTGGACATCGGCGACAAGGACATTCTAAAGATTGCCGGAATCGCCCTGGGCGGCTTTGCCGTGTATCAGGTAAGCACCTTTGCTCTGGGACTGCTGCTTTCATACCTTGCCCCGGAGCTGACCAATGCCAACGACCAGTCCATCATCGCTTTGAGTGAAAGCAACTACGCGCTGACATTTATCGGCACGGTGCTTTTGGCTCCCATCGCAGAGGAAGTCCTCCACCGGGGACTGGTATTCCGGGGACTGTACCGAAAGAGCCCCGTGATCGCCTACGCCGTGTCCACCGCGGTATTTGCCGCCATTCATATTCTGGGCTACACCGGTCAGCCCCTGGCCCTGGCCCTGACTTTTTTACAGTATGTGCCTGCCGGTCTTTGCTTTGCCGCAAGCTACCGGCTTTCCGGCTCTATTTTCTGTCCCATTGTGATACACATGGCCGTTAACGCCATGGGTATGCTCTCTTTGAGGTGATTGTATGCCAAAAATCATTCAGCTTTCCCAGCACGTTGCCAATATGATTGCCGCTGGCGAGGTGGTGGAACGGCCTGCCTCCGTCGTTAAGGAGCTGCTGGAAAACGCCGTGGACGCCGGCGCCACCAAAATTACCGTAGAAATCAAGGACGGCGGCATGACCTTCCTGCGGGTAACCGACGATGGCTGCGGCATGGAGCCCCAGGACGCCAAAACCGCTTTCCTGCGCCATGCCACCTCCAAACTGCGTACTGCCGAGGATTTGGCAGCCATTTCCACCATGGGCTTCCGGGGTGAAGCCTTGGCGGCCATCGCCTCCGTCAGCCGCATCGACCTTATGACCAAAACCGCCCAGGCCATTGCAGGCATTTCCCTGCACTTGGAGGCGGGTGTCGTTACCGAAGAAAGCGAGGCAGGCTGCCCCAACGGTACCACCGTAATTGTCCGGGATTTGTTTTACAACACCCCTGCCCGCATGAAATTCATGAAATCCGACTCCGTAGAGGGCAGCCGGGTTTCCGGCGCGGTGCAAAACCAGGCCCTTGCCCACCCGGAGGTTTCCTTTACCCTCCTGCGGGACGGGAAGCAGATCCTCTCCACCCCCGGAGACGGAAAGCTGCAATCCGCTGTATACTGTGTTTACGGTCGGGAAAGCGGAAAAATGGCCCCTGTGGAAAGCAAGTGGGACGACTACACCTTAACCGGCTTTGTCAGCAAGCCCACAGATGCCCGGCCCAGCCGCGCGCTGCAGACCTTCTTCGTCAACGGGCGGCCTGTGGTATCCAAGCTGTTGATTCGGGCATTGGAGGAAGCCTACCGCAATCAGATTATGGCAGGAAAGTTCCCGGCCTGTGTGCTGCACCTGACTGTGCCTGCCAACGCCGTGGATGTGAACGTACACCCTGCAAAAACGGAAGTAAAATTCCTGTCGGAAAAGGCTGTTTTCGATTGCGTGCATTACGGCGTTCTGGGCGCTTTGAACAAGCAAACAGACCGGCCCCAGGTGCAGTTTAAGCCCCAGCCCCCCGCACCTGCACCGGTATCCGACGCAAAACCCGCCACCCCCCAATATAAGCCTGCGCAGAGCTTTTTCCGCACCATGACAGCAGAGGAATACCGGCAGTTTTCCACCGCTGTAAAAACCGCTCCTCAGCCCAGGGCAGAAGCCGCTGCCGCAACCGTTGCCGCCTTACCCAAGCAGCAAAATGTAGTGAAAGAGCCGGTTGTCCTGCCCCAGACCTCTACGCCACCGCCCAAGCCGGTTGCAAAACCGGAGCCGGAGGCTGTGCAGACAGAGCTTCCCATGCCCAAGGAAATCCCCTGGCGCTTTGTGGGCGAGCTTTACAATGCCTATATTCTTGTAGAGCAGGGCGAAAACGCCTTTTTGATTGACAAGCACGCCGCCCACGAGCGGATTCTCTTTGAAAAGCTGAAAGCAAACCAAGAGGCCATTACGCCGCAAATACTCCTTTCTCCCATTCCCGTGAAGCTCAGCGCCGACGGTGCCGGAGAACTTCTTGCCAACACAGCGCTATTGCTGGAATTGGGCTTTGAGGTGGAAGAATTTGGGGACAACACCCTGCTTCTGCGGCAAATTCCCATGGATTTAAGCCCCGACCAAGGGGCGGAAGCCCTGGAAAGCCTGGCTGCCGACCTGCTCAGCGGCCGTCGCGGCGACAAAAACACCGTTCGGGATACCCTGCTGCACACCGTGGCCTGCAAGGCCGCCATCAAGGCCGGCTGGGAAAGCGACCAGAGGGAGCTTTTGGTTCTGGTACGGCAGGTAATGGAAAACGAGGAGCTGAAATACTGTCCCCACGGCCGTCCCATCTGTGTTACATTGAGTAAAAAACAGCTGGAAAAGCAATTTAAGCGAAGCTGATTCTTTTGGAAGGAAGCGAAACCGTCATGCAATTTGAGAAGGCCCTAAAGAAATATTGGAAACGTCTGCGTGTATATGAAAAATTCACCTTAATTGCTTCTGCGGCGGCTGGGCTGCATCTGCTGCTTTTGGTGCTCCTGCACGTAAACAAAGTCTACCGCGCCAATTTTCAGTCATATTTCCCCATGTTTTTTTTCCTTCTGATGCTTCAAGGCATTCAGAACTGGCGGAAAAAGCGTAAGCCCGCCATTGCCTGCCTTTGCGGCGCAGCCACAGTGGCGCTGGTCTATATTCTGGTGTTTGCGCTATGACGGGCTCCGTTATCTGCATCGCAGGGCCCACTGCCTCGGGTAAAACCGCGCTGGCCGTGGAGCTGGCAAAGGAGCGTAACGGCGAGGTGGTATCCTGCGATTCCATGCAGGTCTACCGGGGAATGGACATCGGCACTGCCAAGCCTACCAAGCAGGAAATGCAGGGCATCGTCCACCACATGCTGGATGTAGCATCTCCCGAGGAGGATTTCTCCGTCAGCCGCTATTGCGCCATGGCAACGCCCATTGTGGAGGATATTTTGGCCCGTGGAAAAACCGCCATCATTGCCGGCGGCACGGGGCTTTACATGGACAGTCTGATTCGGGGCAACGACTTTGCCCCCTTCCCCGCAACAGGAAGGCGGCAGGAGCTGGAAGCGGAGGCCGACCGCATCGGCATGGCCGCCATGCTGGACAGACTGAAGGAAATTGACCCTGACAGCGGGGCAAGACTGCACCTTGCCGACCGCAAGCGGATTATCCGGGCACTGGAGGTTTACTACGAAACCGGAGAAACCATCACCGCCCACAACGAAAAAACCAAAGCCCTGCCTTCCCGGTTTTCCCCTACCTGGCTGGGGCTGGATTTTGCCCAGCGGCAGGAGCTGTACGATCGCATTGACCGACGGGTGGAAATCATGCTGGACATGGGGCTGGAGCAGGAAATCCGCGACCTATTGGCCACAGGAATTTCCCCAAAGGCCACCGCCATGCAGGCCATCGGCTACAAGGAATTTGTAGATGCCCTGGCAGGAAACTGCTCCATGGCAGAGGCCGCCGCCGACGTACAGCAGGCTTCCCGCCGCTACGCCAAGCGGCAGCTGACCTGGTTCCGCCGCAATCCGGATATCCACTGGCTTACCCGAGGCCCCGGGGATTCTTTCGGGAAAATTCTTCACGAGGCCCGACAGCTTCTACAGGAAATCGACAACTGAAAAATGCTACCATGTGTATACCACTTGAAATCAGAAAGAAGGTATACATAATGGAAGCAATCAATTTACAGGAGGCCATTCTGGGAGAGGTTCGCCGGGACAGTGTCCCCGTAACCTTATTCCTCATGAACGGCTTTCAGCTCCGGGGTGTGATCACCGGCTACGACAGCTTCGTAGTGGTGCTGGTATCCGATGGCAAGCAGCAAATGATTTACAAGCACGCCATCTCCACACTGGCTCCCATGAAGCCGCTGAAATCCGCAGCACCCAACGCATAAGCAAGCAAAGGCGACGGAGTAGCTTTCCGTCGCTTTTTGCTGTCCTTATCAAAAAACAGATAGAGGTATTTGCCATGTCCATTGCTGAAAATGTTGCTGCCATACGGGCAAAAATCAACGAAGCCGCCCTGGCCGCAGGACGGAACCCCAAGGAGATTCTCCTCTGCGCCGCCACAAAAATGAACGATGCCCAGGCAGTGCGCCAGGCCATTGCCGCCGGGGTGGACTGCTGTGGGGAAAACCGGGTGCAGGAATTGACCCAGAAGCTCTCCCAAAACGCCTACCTGGGCGCTCCCGTCCACTTCATCGGCCACCTGCAAACCAACAAGGTCAAGCAGGTTGTGGGGAACGTCGACCTGATCCAGAGCGTGGACAGTCTGCGGCTTTTGCAGGTCATTCAAAAAGAAGCCCAGCGGCAGGGCATTGTGCAGAGCGTTCTTCTGGAAATCAACATTGCCGGGGAAGAAAGCAAAACCGGCCTGCTCCCCAGGGAAATACCGGAAATTCTGGAAGAGATTCCCCGTATGTCCAACATTCGGGTGGCGGGATTGATGGCAATTCCCCCGATTTGTCAAAATTCCGGCGATAACGACAAATTTTTTCAGGAAATATGCAACCTTTCTGTTGACATAACGGCAAAAAAAGTCCATAATGTATCTATGGATATTTTGTCCATGGGCATGTCTGACGATTATGCAGACGCCATTAGGTGCGGCAGTACCATGATTCGTGTAGGCACCGCAATTTTCGGCCCGCGAAGCTATGCCAAGCCTCATCAGCAATGATGTGAATATACAGGAGGAAAAGAGATTATGAGTTTTTGGGACAAGGTAAAGAATTTCGCACAACCCTACGATGACGACGACGAGTACGACGAGTATGAAGAAGAAGGCGCAGACGGCTACGAGGAAGAGGTCGCCGAGACCCGTCCTGCCCGCCGCCGTACCCCCATCTTCAATTTCTCCGGCTCCGACGAGTCCGAGAGCCCTGCCCCCGCTGTGGAGCGCAGCTCCGGCTTCAGCGGCTCCGTGCTGAACAAGCAGGAGGTTGTGCTGTTCCACCCCACCAATTTTAACGACACCTCTACTGCCGCAGACCAGCTCCGCGCCAGAAAGGCTGTCATTGTGAACATGGAAAACGTGGACAAGGCTATGGCCCGCCGTGTGGTGGACTTCCTGTCCGGCTGCGCCTACGCCCTGGACGGCAAGGTGAAGAAGGTTGCCCAATCTACTTATCTGTTCTGCCCCCACAACATGGAAATTCTGGGCGATTTGGAATCTCTCCAATCCGAAACAGAAAGCTATGTGTAATTGCGCAGAAAGGATACCGTCATGTTTACACCCCAACAGATAGAGCAAATTTCCTTCGGGAAGCAGACCTTCGGCGGCTATGACATGCAGGCCGTGGATGAATTTCTGGAGCCGCTGACCGAGGATTATATCACCTTGTACAAGGAAAACGCCCTGCTGAAAAGCAAGATGCGTGTGCTGGTAAGCAAGCTGGAGGAATACCGGGAAAACGAAGCCAGCATGAAAGACGCCATTGTCAACGCCCAAAAGACCTGCGATTTGATGGTGAAGGAAGCCGAGGCAAAATGCACCCAGATGCTCAATGATGCCAACGCTGCCGCTGCAGAAAACGCCAAAAACGCCACCAACCTCATCGCCCAGGAAAACGAACGGGTAGAAGAAGCCAAGCGCGCCGCCGCTGCGCAAATTCAGCAGTTGGAGGAGCAGCTGGGTTCCTGCATTCAGGCCCTGGCCCGGATTCGGGAGGCTAACCGCCCCGCCCCGCAAAAGGCCCAGGTGTATGACTTTGACAAGGAGCCTGATACAGACAGCGCTGCCGCTGCTGTGGCTGACGAAATTTCCGCCAACCTGGAAAACCTGGTAGGCACTACCGAGGACTCCGCCCCCAAGGCCGAGCCCCAGCACCCCGCCAGCACCACTTCCACCCGCTTTACCAACCTGCAGTTCGGCAGAAATTACGACCCCAATCAAAAATAATACGTTCCATACGCCATGACGAGGACAGGTGCTTCCCTTTTCCTGCTTTCAGAGAGCTGTCGCCTGGTGAGAGACAGCAGCACAGAGGTAAGGCATATCCCCTCCGAGCAGCGCACCCAACGGATTTCCCAGTAGGCTGCGCCGGGTACGCCCGTTACAGCGCAGTCAAGTGCTGCCGCAAGGCAGAACAAGAGTGGTACCGCAGAGGTAAATAGCACCTTTGTCTCTTATTACAGGGGACAAAGGTGTTTTATTTTTACGCAAATATAACAATGAAATCACATCTTCTATGGAGGTAATTTCCAATGGAATACAAGAATACCATCATCACCCCCCAAACCGACTTTCCCATGAAGGCCGGTCTGCCTGCCCGGGAGCCGGGTATGCTGCAGCGCTGGCAGGAGCTGGACCTGTATAACGCCATGCTGGAAAAGAACGCCGGGCTGCCTCCCTTCGTGCTGCATGACGGCCCTCCCTTCTCCAACGGCTATATCCACATGGGCCACGCCCTGAACAAAACCCTGAAGGACTTCATTGTCCGCAGCCAGGCCATGATGGGCCACTACACCCCCTATGTCCCCGGCTGGGACAACCACGGTCTGCCCATTGAAAATGCCATCGAAAAGTCCAAGAAAAAGCTGAATAAGGACATGACTGTCCCCGAGTTCCGTAATGCCTGCACCGATTTTGCCGAGGACTTTATCCAGAAGCAGATGGGTGGCTTCCAGCGGCTGGGTGTCGTGGGTGATTGGGAGCACCCCTACCGCACCATGGATAAGCATTTCGAAGCCCGGGAGGTAAAGGTCTTTGGCAGAATGTTTGACAAGGGCTTTATCTACAAGGGCTTAAAGCCCGTTACCTGGTGCCCCTTCTGCGCCACCGCCGTTGCGGAAGCAGATATCGAATATAAAGATGACCCCTGTACCTCTGTATACGTCAAGTTTGCCATGAAGGACGATTGCGGCAAGCTGCCGGACTTTGACCTGTCCAAAACCTACTTCGTCATCTGGACCACCACCATCTGGACCCTCCCCGGCAACATGGGCATCTGCCTGCATCCCCGGGACAGCTACGTGCTGGTGAAGGCGGATAACGGCGAGACCTATATCATGGCGGAAGCCCTGATGGAAAAGACCATGAAAATGGGCGGCTTCGAGCAATACGAGGTACTTGGCTCCTACCCCGGCAGTTTCTTTGAGAATATGCTGGCCCAACACCCCTTCCTGGACAAGACCTCCCGTCTGGTAAACGCCGAGTACGTTACCATGGATTCCGGTACAGGCTGTGTTCACACCGCCCCCGGCTTCGGTGCGGACGACTATCAGACCTGCATGCGCTACGGCATGGATCTGGTTGTGCCTGTGGACGATTACGGCCGCCACACCGATTATGCCGGCAAGTACGCCGGGCTGAAAACCGAGGAGTCCAATCCCATCATTCTGGCGGATATGCAGGAAAGCGGCGCTCTGTTCGCCTCGGAAAGCATCGTGCACTCCTACCCCCACCACGACCGGTGCAAGAAGCCCGTTATCTTCCGCGCCACGCCCCAATGGTTCTGCTCTGTGGAATCCTTTAAGGATCAGGCTGTGGAGGCCATTGAAAATGTGCAGTGGTTCCCCGGCTGGGGCGGCGACCGCATGGTGAGCATGATTCGGGAGCGGGCTGACTGGTGTATCTCCCGTCAGCGCCGTTGGGGACTTCCTATCCCCGTGTTCTACTGCGAGGATTGCGGCAAGCCCGTTTCTACCCCCGAAACCATCGAAAAGATTTCCAAGCTGTTCGACGAGCATGGCTCCAACATCTGGTTTGAGAAGGACGCCATGGAGCTGATTCCCGAAGGCTTTGCCTGCCCCCATTGCGGCGGCACGCACTTCACCAAGGAAACCGACACCCTGGACTGCTGGTTTGACTCCGGCTCTACCCACTACGCCTCCCTGATGCACCGCACGCCGGAGCTCTGGCCTGCCGATGTATACCTGGAAGGCGCCGACCAGTACCGGGGTTGGTTCCAGTCCAGTCTTCTGACCTCTGTAGGCGCGCTGGACAAGGGCGCACCCTTTAAGCAGGTGCTCACCCACGGCTGGGTGGTGGACGGCCAGGGACGCGCCATGCACAAGTCTTTGGGCAACGGCGTAGACCCCGCCGACCTCATCAAAGACTTTGGCGCCGACATTGTGCGGCTGTGGGCTGCCTCCTCTGACTACCACGCTGATGTCCGGTGCTCCAAGGAAATCTTCAAGCAGATTGCCCAGAACTATCTGAAATTCCGCAACACTGCCCGCTACTGTCTGGGCAACCTGAACGAGTTCAACCCCGATAATCTGGTCGCTCCCCAGGATATGGAGGAACTGGATAAGTGGGCGCTGACAAAGCTGGGCGATCTGGTTCGTACCTGCCGCAAGGCTTATGAAAACTACGAGTTCCATGTCATTGCCCACGAAATCAACGACTTCTGCGTAGTTGAGCTTTCCAGCTTCTATCTGGATATCATCAAGGACCGCCTCTACTGTGAGGCAAAGGACGGTCTGCGCCGCCGCAGCGCACAGAGCGCACTGTTCCTGATCCTGGATGCTATGGCAAAACTGTTTGCCCCCATTCTGGCATTCACCTGCGATGAGATCTGGCAGTCTATGCCCCATCGTGACAGCGATGACAGCCGCAATGTGCTGCTGAACCAGATGCCTGAAAACTTTAACGAATACAGCCTTGATGAACAGGCAATGGCAAGATGGGACAACTATCTGATCCCCCTGCGTCAGGATGTGAACGGCATCCTGGAGTTGGCCCGTGCTGACAAGCGAATCGGTAAGGCTTTGGAAGCGCGCGTCACTTTGGACGGTTCTCAG
>JAZOQT010000062.1:0-43184 GCA_045656245.1 Faecousia sp. | reverse complement strand
AATCCAAATTTATCTGTTTACGGTTTTGATATTTCCAAGGAAATGATTCGTCTGGCATCGAAAAGAGGGCAGGGTAGGTACTTTGTAGCCAATCTTGCCTCCATCCCTGTGGCTGATGCGTCCTTTGATTATGCCGTGCATCTGTTTGCACCTTTTCAGGAGAAAGAATTCTGCCGAATTCTGAAGAGCGGAGGAAGACTTTATACCGTTATTCCCGGAGAAAAGCACCTATGGGGCATCAAAAAACAGGTGTATGAAACGCCCTATCTGAACGACGAGAAACTTCCTGCTACCGAAGTTTTAAGGCAAGGTCAAATTCAAAAGATTTCAGCAGCTATTACTTTGGAAAGCAGGCAAGATATTCAATCTGTTTTCCAAATGACACCCTATTTTTATCGCACTTCGCCCAAGGACAAAGAAAAACTATATCAATGTGATACCCTGAAAACGCAGATTGAATTTGTGATTGCAGAGTATATAAAGCCATAATGATCCCCCGGTTTTGCTAAGCAAAACCGGGGGTGATTCTTACACAATAAAAAATTGGAACCCACATAAGTGGATTCCAATTTTGGTCGGAGTGACGGGATTCGAACCCCTGGCCTCTTGGACCCGATCCAAGCGCGATACCAAGCTTCGCCACACCCCGTTAGCCAGTGTATTATAATGAAAATTCAGACGATTGTCAAGTGCGGTTTGCTATTTTCATACTGTGCATGATTTCCGCTTCCATACGTATGATTTATGGGAGGGATTGCCATGAGTTATCGCGTTACATACCCGTCATCCAACCGAAAAACAGTTACCTGCCGCAGGATTCGGTTTTCCAAAAAGAAGTGGGGGACTGTCATCGGTATATTGCTCACTGCGGTGTTGATTTTTGGGGTATTTTCAGACCGTTTTCTGCCAGGGGATAGGGCCGTAACCTCCCAGGCGCTTTCCAATTTGGTAAGCTCGTTGCGGGAAGGAGATGGGATAGGGGAGGCGATGACCGTTTTTTGCAGGGAAATCTTCCGGGGAGCAGGAGTCTACGGTGTATAGTAGGATAAAAATTTCGCCTGCTTTTTGCTTGCTGATTGCCATGATGCTCCTGTGTTTGCCGCTAAAATGGCTTTTGGGGGCAGTTTTGGCGGCGGCATTTCATGAGCTTTGCCATATTACAGCCATTTATCTGTTAGGCGGCAGGGTGGATACGTTTGCTCTGGGACAGAGGGGAGCTGTGCTGGATATGATGCCATTGCCGCCTTGGAAAGAGCTTCTGTGCGCCCTTGCAGGGCCTGTGGGCGGACTGCTGCTGCTTCTTTTCGCAAGGTGGATTCCCAGAGTAGCTATTTGCGCGGCATTTCAGTCCCTTTTTAATTGCCTGCCCATTTATCCCAATGACGGTGGTAGGGCAGTCCGTTGTCTGCTACGGCTGATCCTGCCAAAATATGCTAACGGATTTGCTGCTGGGCTCGAATGGTTTTGTCTGATTGCAATCGCATTTCTTGCGCTCTATGCCACATTTATCCTGCATTTGGGGGTGCTGCCTATGGCAGCTACTTTCTTCGTTTGGTTGAGAAAAAGTCCTTGCAAAGAAAGGCTATTGCAGGTACAATAGCTTTATCTGATTAAACGAGGTAAAGCTATGACGGATTTGCTGCAGAGAATTCTCCCCACGGTGCAAAAGCCCGGCAGATACACCGGTGGAGAATACAACGAAATCATTAAGGATATGGCCCAGGTGCGGGTCAATGTCGCTTTTTGTTTTCCCGATACCTATGAGATTGGCATGTCCAATTTGGGTATGCGGATTCTTTACGGTGTGATGAATGAAATGGAGGGTGTTTGGTGTCAGCGGGTGTTTGCTCCTTGGGCAGACATGGAAGCTGCGATGAAACAGCATAATCTCCCTCTGTGGGCGTTGGAAAGCCGGCAGCCCGTAAAGAATTTTGATATGATTGCCTTTACCATCGGCTATGAGATGGCGTATTCCAACATTCTCAATATGCTCATGCTCGCCCAGGTGCCCCTTCATGCCAAGGACCGTAAGGGCCTGAAGAACATTGTATTTGCCGGGGGTGTCTGCGCGTTTAACCCCGAGCCTCTAGCGGATTTTGTGGACTTTTTTTCTCTCGGTGAGGGGGAGGAAAGCACCGTGGAGATTGTTTCTCTATACGATAAAGCCAAGGCAGAAAACTGGGACAAGGAGCAGTTTCTTGCAGAGGTGGCAAGAATCCCCGGTGTTTATGTGCCATCTTTTTATCGCCATGTATACAACGATGACGGCACTCTTTGCCAGATTATCCCTCTCAACGGCGCGCCCGAAACCGTAACAAAACGAATTGTGGAGGATTTGGATACGTCCTATTTCCCCACGAAAATGATTGTTCCTTCTACGGAGATTGTTCACGACAGGGCCAATCTGGAAGTTTTTCGCGGCTGTATCCGGGGCTGTCGATTCTGCCAGGCGGGCTTTTCCTGCCGCCCGGTGCGCAGAAAAAGCCATGAGGTTTTGTATAACCAGGCTGTGGAAATTCTGGAGGATTCGGGGAACAATGAAATCACCTTGTCCAGCCTTTCTACTTCGGATTACCGGGAGCTGAAAGAACTGACTGACAGACTGATTCCTTACTGCCAGGACACAAAGGTGAATTTGTCCGTTCCTTCTTTGCGCGCCGACAATTTTTCCCGTGAACTGATGGAAAAACTGCAGACAGTTCGCAAAAGCGGACTGACCTTTGCCCCAGAGGCCGGCACACAGCGCCTGCGGGACGTTATCAATAAGAACCTGACCGAGGACGAGATTTTAAGTACCTGCCGTAACGCCTTCTCCGGCGGCTGGAACAGCGTAAAGCTTTACTTTATGCTGGGATTGCCTACGGAAACCGACGAGGATGTATTGGGAATTGCCGACTTGGTGTATAAGGTCATCAAAACCTGGAAGGAATGGGCAAGCAACACCAAGCGGGGGTTGCGGGTTCATGTAGCAACGGCCTATTTCGTTCCTAAGCCGCACACTCCCTTCCAGTGGGAAAAACAAATTGCCCCCGAGGAATATCTGCGGCGGTGCAAGCTTCTAAAGAGCCATTTCTATTCGAAATCCATTGTCTATGACTATCACAGTCCGGACTTAAGCCGGCTGGAAGCAGTGTTTGCCCGTGGAGACAGACGTCTCGGCGCTGTGATTGAAAGCGCGGTAAATAATGGCGCAAGGCTGGACGGCTGGGATGAACATTTTAATTACTTTCATTGGCTGGATGCGTTTAGGGAATGCGGAATAGACCCGGAATTTTATACAACACGAGGCTACGGGGAAGATGAGATTCTGCCCTGGGATACCGTTGATGTTGGCCTAACGAAGGAATATTTGCTCCAGGAACGCCATCGCGCCTATAAAGAGCAGATAACGAAAGATTGCCGACATGGCTGTTCCGGCTGTGGCGCCAACAGACTCCTCAAGGAGGTGGGCTGTGATGACTAGAGCCTTGTTTAAAAAGACCGGACGGGCAGTATGGATTTCGCATCTGGATTTGATGCGGCTGTTCCAACGCGCCTTTAAGCGGGCCGGCCTGCACCTGACGCATACCCAGGGCTTCAATCCCAGACCTTCGGTGTCCATTGCCTTGCCCCTGTCTGTAGGGGTTGAGAGCGTCTGTGAGCTTTTAGATTTTGAACTGGAGGATATCGATGTTTCTCCGGAGGAAATCAGGGATAGACTGAACAGAACCCTCCCGGAGGGCGTTTGCGTTTTATCCGTATATAAAGCAGACAGGAAAATCAAGCACATTGCCTATCTGGACTGCGAAATCAATCTTGAATATAACGCCGGCGTTCCGGAGGGCGCTATTCAGGAGATTCAGGCGCTGTTTTCCCGGGAAATACTGATGATGGAGAAGCGGGGGAAGAACGGTCCGGTTCAACAGGATATTCTGCCCTTGATAAAGAAGCTGGAGGTTTTGGAGGCTGATAGCCATACTCTCCGGATTTCTACGCGGATATGCTGTCAAAATCCGTCGCTGAATCCCGGAATGATTTCCGGCGCGGTAGAGGCCTACCTAAAAGACCTTGCTCCGGATTTTGTAACCTGCAGCCGGTCTGAAGTATATGATGAAGAAAATATTGTATTTCGATAAGGAGTGAAAATATGGAAATGATGGATTTGGAAATCTGCCCCTGCTGCCGCGGCAACGGTATGATTGTTCATGAGGGTGGCTGGAATGTGCAGGTGGAATGCGCTGACTGCGGAAGTCATACCGTGTTTGTAGAATATGAAAACGAGGAGCAAAAGCTGGAGGCGGAAAAGACGGTCGCCAGACTTTGGAATCTGGGGAAAGTAATTAAGTCCAATCCCGGTGAATAAATTTTTGAAAAAATGAAAAATAATGCTTGCATTTTTCGGCAAGGTGTGCTAATATACTCTGGCGTTGAGAAACGCAAGCATATTTCCGGGTGTGGCGAAGTTTGGTATCGCGCTTGAATGGGGTTCAAGAGGCCTCGAGTTCGAATCTCGACACTCGGACCATTAAAACCGAAAGAGCATTTGCTCTTTCGGTTTTAATTTTTGTGTCGAGATTCGAAGAACTAAATGCAACAGTCCGGTGGACTGTTGCTCGCCGGGTAGGGCCCCTGCGACACCTTAATTTTACTTTCCCATCGGGAAAGTAAAATGCATACGAATCTCGACACTCGGACCAAAAAAGCTGACAGGTTTCTACAAGAAATCTGTCAGCTTTTTTATTTATTGGCTACTTTGTGGTTGATTTATGTTTCCGTGCATACTATAATGAAAAATGAAATTCAATTTTAGGCCGATTTATTGATTTTAAGCATATACGGGAGGATCAGTTATGTATACCATTCATAAGCTCCGCTCCGACAGTGTCATTGATTTTGCTGCAGAGGAGCTGAAAAAGTATCTTCGCATGATGATGCCGGATTGTGGTGATATTTCCATTGTTTACGACCCCCAGGCAAAGACAGGCTTTCGGCTGGGCCTGTTTGCGGATTTTGACCTCGATACCTCCGAAGTTCAGGATGAAATGCTGGACGATGTGCTGCACATCGATACTGATGTAGATGGCGGAATTCTGGCAGGCGGTAATCGCAGGAGCATTCTGTTCTCTGTGTATCGGTATCTATATGAGAACGGCTGCCGTTGGCTCTATCCCGGTGTGGATGGAGAGTACATTCCTATGAGCAATATTCAACCGGTTTTTTATCATAAAAAGGCGGATTGCCGCATTCGTGGCTTATGCAATGAGGGTGCAGAGAGTCAACAGTGCATGCTGGAGACCATTGATTTTTGCGCTAAGCTTTGCATGAATGCCTACATGATTGAGTTTGACAATCCTTACATTTACTACGAGCGGTACTACGGCCATAGCTATAACGAAAACCGTCCACCCGAGCCAATCTCTTTTGAGCAGATCACCCAATGGAAGCGGCAGTGCGAGTCTGAAATTGCAAGGCGCGGTCTGATGTTCCATGATATGGGTCATGGCTGGACTGCCGATCCCTTTGGGTTTGACTCACGTGAGGGCTGGTCTGTATCCGCGCAGGAGATTCCTGAGGAGTCCAGAAAGTATCTGGCGCTGATAGACGGAAAGCGGGAGTTCTTCCGAGGTGTACCTTTGAATACCAATATTTGTATGTCAAATCCTGATGCCCGGAAGATCTTTGTGGACAGTGTTGTAAAATATGCCCGTAATCATTCCAATGTGGATTACCTGCATGTATGGCTTTCTGACGACTTCGGCAATCACTGCGAATGTGCGGAGTGCGCCAAGATGCGTCCGTCTGATTACTATATTATGATTATGAACGAGTTGGACGATGCGCTGACAGCAGCAGGTTTGGATACCCGAATCGATTTCTGCGCATATCAGGATACTTTATGGGGCCCGGAGCATATTACCATCAAAAATCCCAAGCGTTTTATGCTCAACTACGGCCTGATATCCAGAAGTTACTGCGAAAGCGCTACCAAGGACACACCAGTAAATACAATCCAACCCTATGTCCGCAACAAATGGATTCAGCCTAGATCCATTGCAGACAATCTCACCTTTGTCCGGGATTGGCAGCGCACCTGGAAGGGAGCAAGCTTCTGCTACGAGTATCATTTCTGGGTACGGCAGTATTATGATCCCGGTACAATGTACATTGCCAGGCGGATATATGAAGATGTACAGAATATGGATATTCTGGGTGTTGACGGCTACATTGAGGACGGTTCCCAACGCAGCTTCTTCCCCAACGGTTTTGCTTTCTATACTCTGGCTATGTCCCAGTACGACAAAACGTTGTCCTTTGAAAGCATCCGTGATGATTATTTTCTCCATGCCTACGGCAGCGCAGGCACTGAAGTTGCAAATTACTTGCAGGAAATCTCTGATACCTTTGATTTTCGATATATGTGCAACGAATATCCGCCTGTGGATCTGTCCAAAGGCAAGCGTTATAATCCTGCGCAGGCGCAGCGCCTCCGGACCATACCTGCCCTTATGGAAGAAATGCCAAAACGACCTAATGAGCGGCTTTGCCGTGTACACAGCGTGTCCTTCCGGCTGCTTGATCTGCACAGGGAATACTGTGTCGGCATTGCAAAGATTATGGAGCAGCGGGCGCTTGGGAATCACGACGATGCCCCAGCTATGCAGATGGAATTTGCCAAAAGCTTTGGCCGCCACGAGGCAGAGATTGAACGCTATTTCGATCAATATCTGTGTATGCGGACCTATGGGCGTATTCATGGCGTTCCGGATGAAAAACCTGTTGTTCCTGGTGAATGATTTTAATTATCAAAACGGTGCAACCTTTACGGGCTGCACCATTTTTTTATATATACATCACCTAAAATGAAGCGGGAATTTAAAGCTGAATAAACCTGATAAAATCGGGGAATGCTGTTTCTATCTTGGGATAAGGTAGGGAAAGTTTATGATTCAGCAGGATACCGTAAAATTGCTTCGGGAATGTGATGCCGGGATTAAAATGGGGGTTTCCTCCATTGATGATATTCTGGATAAGGTGGAAAGTCCGGCGCTTCAGCAGTGTCTGAACCGCTGTAAGGATGAGCATGAAAATCTTAACAGGGAAGTACAAGACCTACTTTCCAAATATCATGATGAAGGTAAGAATCCCAACCCCATCGCCAAGAGCATGAGCTGGATGAAAACCAATATGAAAATGGGTATGGACAATTCCGACAGTACCATTGCTGACTTGATGACCGATGGCTGCAACATGGGTGTAAAGTCCTTGAACCGCTATTTGAACCAATATAAGGCAGCAGACGAGGTGTCCAAGGACATCACCAAACGGCTGATTCACCTTGAAGAAAAGTTGACAAAGGATATGCGGCAATATCTGTAACCGTGGGGAAACCCACGGTTTTTTCTTTTCTGTAGGGCGCTACTTTTTTCCGCCGAATGGCCTTTTTCCTATTGACGGAAATGTGATAAAATGTTATAAATAACATAGTAACAAATATAAGGAGGAACGATAATCATGGCAACCGCTGTAATTATGCCCAAAGCGGGCATTACCGTGGAAAGCTGCATCATCGGCGAATGGGTGAAGAAGGTTGGCGACCAGGTTAAGGTCGGCGACATTCTGTTTACATACGAAACCGATAAGGCAAGCTTTGAATGTGAATCTACCGCCGAGGGCGAACTGCTGGAGATTTTCTTTGGTGAGGGCGACGAAGTGCCCTGCCTGGTAAATGTCTGCGCCATCGGCACCAAGGGCGAGGACTGCTCCGCGCTGAAGGGCGGCAGTGCCGCTGATACACCTGCTGCTGCGCCTGCTGCTGCCGCTGCTGCTCCCGCCGCCGCTTCCGTGGCTGTGGCCTGCAACACCAAAGCACAGGCTGTCATTATGCCCAAAGCCGGTATCACCGTGGAGAGCTGCATCATCGGCGAATGGGTAAAGAAGGTTGGCGACCAGGTTAAGATTGGCGATATTCTGTTTACTTACGAAACCGATAAGGCTTCCTTCGAGTGTGAGTCCACTGCAGAAGGCGAGCTGCTGGCCATCTTCTTCGAGGAAGGCGACGAAGTACCTTGTCTGGAAAATGTTTGCGCTGTGGGTCCCAAGGGTGAGCCCACTGACTGCCTGAAGCCCGGCGCTGCTCCTGCTGTTGTGGAGGCTGCTCCTGTGGCTGAGGCCGCTGCCCCTGTTGTGGAGGAGACTGCTGCAGCTCCCGTGGAAGGCGCTCCCGTGTCTCCCAGAGCCGCCAAGCTGGCAAAAGCCCATGGTGTGGATGCTTCTCTGGCTACCGGCACCGGTCCCAATGGCCGTATCATTGAGCGGGATGTGCAGAAGCTGATTGCAAACGGCGTACCTGCTTCCAAGACCTGCAGCTGCGCCTGCGACGGTCCCGAGTATGAGGATGTGAAGTTCAGCGGTATTCGCCGCGCTATTTCCAAGTCCATGCATACCAGTCTGTCCACCATGGCTCAGCTGACCCACAACACCTCTTTCGATGCCACTGCCATTCTCAACTACCGCAAGGTGCTGAAGGCAGCCGGCGGCGACTATGCAGGCATTACCATCGGCGACATCATTCTCTACGCCGTGTCCCGTACGCTGCTGAACCACCCCGACCTCAACGCCAATATGCTGGACGACAGCTCTATCCGCAAGTTCAACCATGTGAACTTGGGTGTTGCTGTGGATACTCCCAGAGGTCTGATGGTTCCCACCATCTTCCACGCTGACGAAATGAGCCTGCTGGAAATCTCCAAGGCTGTGAAGGAGCTGGCCGCAGAATGCCGCGACGGCGCCATCAACCCCGACAAGCTGTCCGGCGGTAGCTTTACCGTTTCCAACCTGGGCAATATGGGCGTGGAGAGCTTTACTCCCGTTATCAATCCTCCCCAGACCGGCATCCTGGGCGTTTGCGGCACTGTTGACCGTGTACGCAAGGGAGCAGACGGCTCTATTGAGATTTATCCCGCTATGGGCTTGAGCCTGACCTATGACCACCGCGCTGTTGACGGCACTCCTGCCGCTCGTTTCCAGGCGGAGCTGGGTAAGAACCTGGAGCAGTTTACCACACTGCTGGCTAAGTAAGGAGGAAATACAAAATGCCTAAGAGTTTATTTGTAGACCCTTCCGTGGTGCGCGCACCCGGTAAGGTTACATTCAACGACATTCCTGTCAACCAGTACAACAAGACCGTTAAGGAAGAGCTGGACTCCGGTAAGTTCACCAAGGAAGACCTGGTTCGGATTTTCCGGGATATGACCATTCTGCGTGAATTCGAGACCATGCTGAACCTGATTAAAACCCAGGGCGGCTACAACGGCATCGACCACACCTATCCCGGCCCTGCTCACCTGTCCACCGGCCAGGAATCCGCCTGTGTCGGTCAGGCCTACCTGCTGGACGAGAATGACTTTGCCTTCGGCAGCCACCGCAGCCACTCCGAAATCCTGGCCAAGGCTCTGTCCACCATCAATAAGATGAGCGACGAGAAGCTGATGGAAGTTATGGAGACCTTCCTGGAAGGCAAGTGCTTGCGGGCTACCCAAAAGATGGGGCAGACCAAAGACGTCAAGGAGCTGGCTATTCGCTTTATCCTTTACGGTACACTGGCTGAAATTTTTGCCCGGGAAACCGGTTTCCATATGGGCATGGGCGGCTCTATGCACGCATTCTTCCTTCCCTTCGGTATCTATCCCAACAACGCCATTGTTGGCGGCTCCGGTACCATCTCCACCGGCGCAGCCCTGTATAAGAAGGTCAACGATAAGAAGGGCATCTGCATCTGCAACATTGGCGACGCCTCCATGGCCCGCGGCCCTGTTTGGGAAGCGCTGAACTTCTCTGCAATGGACCAGTACAAGAACCTGTGGGAGAGCCACAACGACGGCATGCCCATTCTGTACAACATCTTCAATAACTCCTACGGCATGGGCGACCAGACCCGCGGCGAAACCATGGGCCAGGGCTGCATGAGCCGGATTGCTTCCGGTGTCAGTCCCACCCAGTTCTATGCGGAAACCGTTGACGGCTTCAATCCTCTGGCAGTGATCGATGCCATGGAGCGTAAGCTGGAGCTGCTGCGCAACGGCAAGGGCCCCGTCATGCTGGAAACCCTTACTTACCGCTTCTCCGGCCACTCTGTTTCTGACCAGAATGCATACCGCACCAAGGAAGAAATCGATGCCTGGAAGGAAGTTGACCCCATTCTCACTTATCCCGCCAAGCTGATTGAGGCCGGCGTGATGACCCAGGAAGAGGTTGACGCCATTCTGAAGGAAACCTCCGAAAGAATGACCATGATCTGCAAGTATGCTGCTGACCCTGAGTTCAGCCCCTACTGCGACTTTAATAAGGACCCCGCTGTAGTTGAGCGTCTGATGTACTCCAACCAGAAGGTTGAGAAGATGGACGACCGGGAGCCCGAGTTCACCGTGCCCAAGGAAGAGGCCGAGGGTTATAAGAAAATCAAGGCCAAGGAGCGCAGCCCCATCGGCGCAGACGGCAAGCCTGTCTCCAAGATGAAGCTGTATAACCTCCGCGACGGACTGTCCGAGGTTATTTGGGACCGCTTCTACGAGGATCCCACTCTGATTGCCTACGGCGAAGACTGCCGCGACTGGGGCGGTGCATTCGCTGTTTACCGCGGCATGATGGATGCTCTGCCTCACAGCAGACTGTTCAACTCTCCTCTGGCTGAAGGCGCCATTGTGGGTACCGCTGTCGGCTATGCTCTGTCCGGCGGTCGTGCATTGGTTGAGCTGATGTACGCCGACTTTATCGGCTGCGCAGGCGACGAAATCTTCAACCAGATGTCCAAGTGGCAGTCCATGTCCGCCGGCATTCTGAAGATGCCCCTTGTTCTGCGTGTGTCCGTGGGCTCCAAGTACGGCGCCCAGCACTCTCAGGACTGGACTGCTCTGTGCGCCCATATTCCCGGCCTGAAGGTTTGCTTCCCTGCAACACCTTGGGAAGCCAAGGGCTTGATGGAAACCGCATTGAAGGGCACTGACCCTGTGGTATTCTTTGAATCCCAGAGAATTTACGACGTGGGCGAGCAGTTCCGTGAGGGCGGCGTGCCTGCAGAGCGTTATGAGATTGAGATTGGCGATACCAATAAGGTACGCGACGGTAAGGATATCACCATCCTGACCATCGGCGCTGCCTTGTACCGGGCTATGGATGCTGCCAAGCAGCTGTCCGAGAAGTACGGTATGGAAGCAGATGTCATTAATATTCACTCTCTGGTGCCTCTGGATTACACCAAGATTCTGGAATCCGTCCGTAAGACCGGTAAGGTTCTGCTGGTATCTGATGCCTGCGCCCGCGGGAGCTTCCTCAACGATGTTGCCAAGACCATTACCGACCTGTGCTTCGACGATTTGGATGCGCCTCCCGTTGTTGTTGGCGCTAAGAACTGGATCACACCGCCTTTCGAGTTCGACGAGTTCTTCTTCCCCCAGGCAAGCTGGATTCTGGACGCTGTCCACGAGAAGCTGGTACCCCTGGCAGGCTACACCGCAGAAAAGAATTCTTGCGACGAAGCCGAGACCATCCGTCGCGCCAAGGCCGGCGTATAACACACAAAATAGAGCGTGCTGTGAAAACGGCACGCTCTTTTGCTTTTTATAGGGAAAAAGTCGTAGTTTTTTATAAAAATAGTGAAAAAAGTACTTGATTTTTGAAAATACCAATGCTATAATACATCAGTCTGAAATCAAGGTGAGTCCTCTGCGGGCTAAAATGCGCCGCATGAACGCCTAATATTTAAGGAGGACAAGATTATGGATTTGGTAAAGGCTCTCAACAGCCAATACATGAAGGAAGAGCTGCCTTCTGTTAAGGTCGGCGACACCGTTCGTGTACACGTGCTCATCAAGGAAGGCTCCCGAGAGCGTATTCAGGTGTTCGAAGGCACCGTTATCGCAAAGAAGCACGGCGGCATTTCCGAGGCTATCACCGTTCGTCGTATTTCCTACGGCGTCGGCTGCGTGAAGGTTTTCCCCCTGCATGCTCCCCACATCGTTAAGATTGAGACTGTCCGTCAGGGTAAGGTTCGCCGCGCGAAGCTGTACTACCTGCGGGACCGTATGGGCAAGGCTGCCAAGGTCAAGGAAAAGGTTTAACGCAAAAAAACAGAAAAAAAGAGGGCTTGCCCTCTTTTTTTTTGCATTCTTTTGGTTTATAATTATCTTGTATAGCTATATATTTGACATCAGGAGGCATAAAAATGGAAGACAATCGTTTTGAAAAGGACGATTTGCATATAGAAGGTCAACAATCCGGAGGGAAATATGCGCAAAAGGCCCAGCCTGCCTGGAAAATCAGCTTTTTGCAGTACCTCCACGATTTGGCATATCTGCTTTCGATCATCGTTGTTGTGTTTTTACTGTTGTTCCGCTTTGTTGTTGTTTCCGGAACCTCTATGAACGATACGTTATTGGATGGAGACTACCTTTTACTGATCAGTAATAATTTCTACAAAAACCCGAAATATGGGGATGTTATCGTTGCCGGCAAGGACAGCTTTAACAACGGGTCGTCCATTGTTAAACGGGTAATTGCCACAGAAGGGCAGTGGGTGGATATCGATTTTGTTCAGGGGATTGTATATGTTGGAGATGCACCGGATACCATGCAGCCCCTTTCCGAGCCCTACACCAAAACTTTGACTACCACTCCGGAGGGAGTAGATTTTCCCCTAAAGGTGCAGGAAGGATGCCTGTTTGTTCTGGGAGATAACCGGGCTGTTTCCAAAGACAGCCGTTCTCCGGAAATCGGTCAGATAGACAAAAGGGAAGTGCTGGGCAAAGTGATTTTGCTGTTTTTCCCCGGAACGAATAAGGGCGCATTACCCCGGGACTATGGCAGAATAGGAGTGGTTTCGTAATGGAACAGCAAATGCATATTCAGTGGTATCCCGGCCATATGACAAAAACCCGGCGGCAAATGGAGCAGGATTTGAAGCAGGTGGATGCAGTTTGTGAAATTGTGGATGCCCGTATTCCCATTTCCAGCCGCAACCCGGATTTGGATACCATTTGTGGCGATAAGCCCAGAATGATTGTGCTGAATCGTATGGATTTGGCAGACCCCGATGGCACCAAAGCCTGGGCGGAGTATTTTCGCAGCAGGAAAATTGCGGTGATTTCCACCGACTGTAAAAGCAGAAAGGGAATTTCCGATTTTCAGCCTGCCGTGCGGCAGCTGCTGCAGGAAAAGATTCAGCGTAACGCCGCAAAGGGCATGAACCGCCCCCTGAGGGTGATGATTGTTGGCATCCCCAATGTGGGAAAATCCACGTTAATCAACCACATCTCCGGAAGAAAGGGCGCAAAGGCGGAGAACCGACCCGGTGTTACCCGGGGTATGCAGTGGATTACTGCCGGTAACGGTCTTCTTCTTTTGGACACACCTGGCATTTTGTGGCCGAAATTTGAAGACCCCAATGTGGGCATGATGCTTGCTTATACCGGCGCGGTTAAGGACGGAATTTTGGATATTGAGGAGCTGGCCTGTATGCTGTTCCAGCTGCTCCATCGTCGGTATCCTCAAGCGCTGAAGGAGCGGTACGGGATTGATACGCAACAGGAGCTTCCCGGCTATGAGCTTCTGGAAATGGCAGGCAGAAAACGGGGGTATCTGGTTTCCGGCGGCGAGATCAATACCGAGCGAATGGCAATGGTTCTTTTGGAGGAATTTCGCAGCGGCAAGCTGGGAAGATTTACTCTGGAAACACCGGAGGTGCTGTAATGGCTAACGCAAATTTGTGGGAAATTGAACATACCCTGTATCAGCAGGGCTATACCTGCATCTGCGGCGTTGACGAGGCGGGCCGTGGGCCCCTGGCAGGGCCGGTTTGCGCTGCCGCAGTGATTTTACCCGCCGACCTGGAAATCCCCGGTCTGAACGACAGCAAGAAGCTGTCAGACAAGCGCAGGCGGGAACTTACGCCTGTTATCAAGGAAAACGCCATTGCCTATGGTATCGGCATGGCCTCTCATGAAGAAATTGACGCAATCAACATCCTGCAAGCCACGTTCCTTGCTATGGAGCGGGCCTTGGGGCAGTTGGAAGGCAAGGCGGATTTTGCGCTGATTGACGGCAATCGGGAGAAAGACTTCGGCCTGCCTGTGAAAACTGTGGTAAAAGGGGACAGTCTCAGCGCCAACATTGCCGCAGCCTCGGTGCTTGCCAAGGTTACCCGGGACGATTTTATGGACGCCATGGCCCTTAAATATCCTCAATACGGCTTTCAAATCCACAAAGGATACGGCACAAAAGCTCATTACGATGCTCTGCGTACATACGGCCATTGCGAAATTCACCGCATGAGCTTTTTGAAGAAGTTTTATGGAGAAAAGTAGAATTAATGGCGCATGGGGAGAGGCCACCGCTGCGCAGTTCCTGCGGAAAAAACGGTATAAAATCCTTGCTGTAGGCTATCGCAGCCGGTTCGGTGAAATCGATTTGATTGCCCAGGACAAAAAGTATCTGGTATTTGTGGAAGTGAAGCTTCGTAAATCCGGTAAATTTGCCGAGGCAAGAGAATATGTTGACAGACGAAAGCAGGATAAAATCCGGGTTACCGCGTCCATGTATCTCGCTCAAAACCCTACAAAACTGCAGCCGAGATTTGATGTTGTTGAGATTTATGCTCCTCTGGGCAGTCGGACAGACAGCCCGGAAATCACCCATTTGGAGGATGCCTTTCAATGAATTTTCCCGTTTTTGATTTGCACTGCGATACCGCGCTTGCCTTGCTGGGCAAGAGCCTGAAAGAGGCAGGAAGTCTGCGAAGCAATCAGCATCATATCGATTTGCAGCGGGCAAAGGCGCTTCCCGGTTATGCTCAGTGTTTTGGATGCTTTACCACACCGGGCATGGCAAAATCCGGTGTCCCGGTGGTGGAGATTTTTGAGCGTGAAATGGTGTCCGTGCTGCGGGAAGTGGAGAAAAATAAGGATTTGATTTCTCTTGCCTACACGGCAAAGGATGTGCAGGAGAACCTGCAAGGGGGAATTATGTCCGCCATTTTGACCATTGAAGGGCCTGCCGGCTTTGACTATGATGCCGCCCTTTTGGAGGAACTGTACCAAGTGGGATTCCGTATGACCACTTTGGGGTGGAATGAATGCAATGTTCTTGCCGGCTCCCATGAAACCGGCGGAGGTCTTACGGATAAGGGCAGGGAATTTGTTAAGGAAGCCCAGCGTCTGGGCTTTATGATCGATGTAAGCCATTTAAGCGATGAAGCGTTTTATGACGTGCTGGAAATTACCTCCTTGCCCATTGTTGCCAGCCATTCCAATTCCAGAGCCGTTTGTCCCGTGAGCCGGAACCTTACTGACGACATGTTTCTGGAGATTTGCCGCCATGGTGGCGTGGCAGGGCTGAATCAATATGCGGATTTTATTGGCGGAGAGCGAACCCTGGATGCCGCCTGCGACCATATTCTGCATTTTCTGGAGCTGGACAGCTCCGGGGAACATATTGCCCTTGGCGGCGATTTGGACGGCTGTGAGGAGCTGGTGCAGGGCTTCACCGGGGTGGAAAGCTATCCTGCTTTGGCGCAGAGATTGTTGCACAGGGGCGTTAGTGAAGATATGCTCCGGAAACTATATTGGGATAATGCTTTGGGAGTGATGAATGTATGCTGTATATAACCACCAGAAGTAGCGCAAATACCCAAACCGCGCCGAAGGCTCTGCTGTCGGACAGAGGGGACGATGGGGGGCTGTTTGTTCCTTTTCAGATTCCCGCCTTTACCGGGGAAGAAATCGCTGCTTTGGCAGAAAAGTCCTTTGGGCAGACTGTCGCAGAGATTCTGAATCTATTCTTTGCCTGCCGACTGACCGATTTAGATGTGGAGTTCACAGTGGGGCGTCAGTGTGTAAATCTGTTCGCCATGAATCACCGTATTCTTGTGGCAGAAACCTGGCGCAATCCGGAGAATTGCTACGACCGCACAGAGCGGACTCTGGCCTATAGGGTCTGTGATAGTCTGGGCGTAGAGCAGAAGCTGACCTCCTGGCTGAAAATCAGTGTGCGAATCGCCGTGCTGTTCGGCATTTTCGGGGAGCTTTTGCGGGGCGGTATGGTTTCTGTCGGGCAGAAAATCGATATTGCCGTATCTACCGGGGATTTTTCAGCGCCGATTTCGGCATGGTATGCACGGCAGATGGGACTACCCATTGGAAATATCATTTGCAGCTGTAACGAAAACAATGCCCTTTGGGAGCTTTTGCATTTGGGTGAGCTTCATTGCAATGCGCAGAAGGTACATACTACCACGCCACTTGCCGATATGGTGATTCCTGCTGAATTGGAGCGATTGATTCACGTCGCACTTGGTACAGAATCTGCAACGGATTTTGCCAATATTGCAGAAAGACGCGGCATTTACCGACCCGGTGAGGAGCAGGCAAAGCTTTTGCGAAAGGATATGTTTGCAGCGGTAGTCAGCCGTTCCCGACTTGACGCGCTGATTCCCAGCGTGTACCGGACCAATTCCTACATTCTGGGCGCATATACCACACTTGCCTATGGAGGTCTAATGGACTACAGGGCAAAAACCGGAGAAACCCGACCTGCGCTTTTGCTTTCCGAAAGAAGCCCTCTGTGCGATGGGGAAGTGGTGGCAGAAGCTATGCAGCTGACGATTTCCCAGCTCCGGAGCAGATTGGATTAAAGGAGAAGCATCTATGGCGCTTTACGCAATCGGAGATTTGCACCTGTCCTTCGGGGTGGACAAGCCCATGGACGTTTTTGGCGGCGCTTGGACCGGCTATGTGGAGAAGCTGAAGGAGAGCTTTGGTGTTATTTCTCATGAGGATACCGTTGTCCTTTTAGGGGATTTGAGCTGGGGACTAGACCTTCAGCAGGCCAGGGAGGATTTTGCCTGGATGAATGAGATTCCCGGAAGAAAAATCCTGTTAAAGGGCAATCATGACTACTGGTGGAACACCGTGGCCAAATTTACGAAGTTTTGTCAGGAGAACAGCTTTTCTGACCTGAATATCCTGAATAATAATCATTATGAATACGGTGATTTTGCCCTCTGCGGCACCCGCGGATGGTTTTATACGGAGGATAGAAGCACTCCCCAGGACGAAAAGGTATTCCGCCGTGAGCTGTGCCGACTTGAGGCATCGCTAAAATCCGCAGGGGAGAAGCAGAAGCTTGTTTTTCTGCACTATCCGCCAAAGTATAAGGGCTATGAATGTGAGGAAATTCTGGAGCTGCTGCGTCGGTATGATGTGAAGCGGTGCTTTTACGGACACCTTCACGGACAGAGCCACGGCCTTGCCATGGAGGGCGTCTGGGACGGTATTGAATACCGTTTGGTGTCTGCAGACTACCTGAATTTCAAACCCTATATGGTACTTCCGTAAAAAGGACTGCAAATTGCGGTCCTTTTTTCATTATTTTTTACCGAAATACGAAAATTTGCAAAATTTTTTCAGAAAAGGGTGGACATTTTGCGTGTTTTTTGATAGAATACTACGGCTGTAATATGAAATAAAATGGCTCACTATGTAGCCTATTTTTGGGAGGACAGAAACCATGAATGTAAAGAGCACAGAAAGAAAAGGCAATGAAACTACCGTTGTGGTGGAAATTGACAAGGAACTGATGGAGTCCGGCGTCCAGAAGGCATATCTGAAGGCCCGCAAGAACATCATGATCCCCGGATTCCGTAAGGGCAAGGCTCCCCGGTATCTGATTGAGAAGATGTACGGCCAGCACGTTTTCTACGAAGACGGTCTGGAAGAAATCTTCCCTGATGTATACCAGAAGGCTGTTGTGGAGCAGGATTTGAAGGCAATTGGCCGTCCCAGCCTCACTGATATGAAGATTGAAGACGACGGCTCCGTCGTTCTTACCATCACCACTGAGGTTTACCCCGAGGTTACTCTGGGCGAGTATAAGGGCCTGGAAATTACCAAGGAGAAGGCTGCCGTAACCGACGAGCAGGTACAGGCCGAGCTGGACCGTATGGCCCAGAATGTTGCTTCCACCGAAACCGTAGAGCGCGCCGCCGAAATGGGCGACACCGCCAACATTAACTTCGAAGGCTTCCTGGATGGCAAGCCCTTTGACGGCGGCAAGGGTGAGAACTTTGACCTGAAGCTGGGCAGCGGTTCTTTTGTTCCCGGCTTTGAGGAGCAGGTTGTCGGCATGAGCGCCGGTGAGGAGAAGGACATCGATATTACCTTCCCCGAGGATTATCATGCAGAGCTGGCCGGTAAGGCTGTTGTGTTCCATGTCAAGTGCAATAAGGTTACTGTTACCAACGTCCCCGCTCTGGACGATGAGTTTGCAAAGGACGTTTCCGAGTTCAATACTCTGGATGAGCTGAAGAAGGATATTGCCGCCAAGGCTCTGGAAAAGGCCCAGAAGCAGATTGATTCTGCCTTTGAGCAGGCTTGTGTGGACGCCGCTGCCGAGAATACCACTGTGGACATGCCCAAGGCGCTGATTGAGGCCGAGTTGGACACCCAGATGGAGCGCTTTGCCTATCAGCTGCAGATGAGCGGCTACAGCGTGGAGCAGTATGCAAAGATGATGGGCGGCGACCTGAACACCATGCGCAACGCCTTCCGTCCCGCTGCTGAAAAGCAGGCAAAGGCCAATGTTACTCTGGAAAAGATTATTGAAGTGGAGGGCATTACCATTTCCGACGAGGATATGGAGGCCGAGTATGCCGCTCTGGCAGAGCAGTACAGCCTGGAGCTGGACAAGGTCAAGGGTATGGTTCCTGCTGAAGAAATCCAGACCAGCCTGAAGATGCGCAAGGCCGTTAAGGTGATTGTTGACAACGCAAAGGCCAAGACCCCCAAAAAGACCACCAAGAAGGCAAAAGCACCCGCCGATGCCACCAAGGAGGAAACTGCTGAGAAGAAGCCCAGAAAGAGAACTACCAAAAAGGCCGAAGATAAGCCTGAAGTGAAGGAAGAGGCCAAGACCGAGGAATAACTTTCCTTTTCGATGGTTAGAATGTTTCAAGCCCATGAAAGGAGACATGACCATGAGTTTAGTACCGTATGTTGTAGAGCAGACCAGCCGTGGAGAGCGAAGCTATGATATTTTCTCCCGTCTGCTCAACGACCGCATTATTTTCCTGTCCGAGGAAGTCAACGACACAACAGCATCTCTGGTGGTTGCCCAGCTTCTGTATCTTGAGGCCCAGGACCCGGACAAGGATATTCAGTTTTATATCAACAGCCCCGGCGGCAGTGTAACCGCCGGCATGGCTATTTACGACACCATGCAATACATCAAGTGTGATGTGGCCACCATTTGTGTGGGTATGGCGGCATCTATGGGTGCGTTTTTGCTCAGCGCCGGCGCAAAGGGCAAGCGTTTGGCTTTGCCCAATGCGGAAATTATGATTCACCAGCCCAGCGCCGGAACACAGGGGCAAATTACCGACATGGCCATTCATATGAAGCGGCTGCAAACCATTAAGGACCGCATGAATCGGATTCTGGCGGAAAATACCGGGAAATCTATCGAAGAGGTTACCCAGGCCTGTGAGCGGGATAATTTTATGACCGCCCAGGAAGCAATGGCCTTCGGTCTTGTTGACCGGGTGCTGGAGCATCATTGATTTTAGAAAGGCGGAAGCGGATTCATGTCGAAAAGCACGGATAAAACCGTTCGTTGCAATTTTTGCGGTAAACGGGAAAACCAAGTGGACCGCTTGATTGCCGGGCCCGGTGTGTTTATTTGCAGTGATTGCGTGTTGGCTTGCAGCACCTTACTGCAGGACGAAATTCAGGTGGACCCTAGGGGTAAGCTGCGGACTCCGGAGCATTTGCCCACCCCCATGGAAATGAAAGCCTTTATGGACAGCTATATCATCGGCCAGGAGGATGCAAAAATCGCCCTGTCCGTGGCTGTTTACAACCATTACAAACGTGTATATCTTGCCCAGGACTCCGAGGTGGAGCTGCAAAAGAGCAATATTTTGCTCATCGGCCCCACAGGAAGCGGCAAAACCCTCTTTGCCCAAACCCTTGCCAAGATTTTACATGTACCCTTTGCCATTGCCGACGCCACAACCTTAACGGAGGCCGGCTACGTAGGCGACGATGTAGAAAATATCCTCCTGCGACTGCTGCAGGCTGCAGACTTTGATGTAGAGCTGGCAGAGCATGGTATTATTTACATCGATGAGATGGACAAAATTGCCCGTAAGAGTGAGAATACATCCATTACCCGGGATGTTTCCGGCGAGGGAGTACAGCAGGCATTGCTGAAGATTCTGGAGGGTACGGTTGCCAGTGTGCCGCCCCAGGGTGGCAGAAAACACCCCCAACAGGAAATGATTCAGATTGATACCTCCAACATTCTGTTTATTTGCGGCGGCGCTTTTGATGGACTGGATAAAATTATCGAGGCTCGTACAGACCGCAGTGCCATTGGCTTTGACGCCCCGGTGCAGAGCAAAAAGAATCGGGATGTTGGTAAGCTTCTGGCCCAGGTCGAGCCTCACGATTTGCTGAAATTCGGCATCATCCCCGAGCTTGTGGGACGTATGCCGGTGATTACCAGTCTGCAAAGTCTTACGAAAGAGGATTTGGTTCGGATTCTGTCTGAACCGAAGAACGCGCTAACCAAGCAGTACCAAGCCTTACTGGGCATGGACAATGTGGAACTGGAAATTCAGGAGGAGGCCCTTGAGGCTGTGGCCCAAAAGGCATTGGACAGACAAATCGGTGCAAGAGGTCTTCGGTCTGTTATGGAGGGCATCATGACAAACATTATGTATGCCATTCCCTCGGATTTGTCCATCAAAAAAGTTATCATTACCCCGGAAGCTGTTTCCGGAGGCACGGCCACTGTTGTTCGGGATAGCAAAAAGCCCCGTATTAAGGCCGGAACCAGATAAAAACGAGAAGGGGGTAGGTCTACCCCCTTTTCCGCTTTTATCTCAAAAGGAGTAACCTATGAACGAAAATGTATTTGCAGGGAAGCTGCCGATTTTGGCTCTACGGGGCCTGGCGGTGTTCCCGAATCAGACCATTCATTTTGAGGTCGGTCGGAAAAAGTCTATTCTTGCCCTGGATGAGGCAATGAAGCGGGATCAGATGCTTCTTCTCATTCCTCAAAAGGACATGGAAGTAGACGACCCCAATCTGGAGGATTTGTACCACATTGGCACTGTTGCCCGTGTGAAGCAGGTGCTCCGGGGACGGGGAGAGGCCATCCGTGTCCTCGTTAACGGTGTTTGCCGCGCCAGAATTGAAAATCTTGAGGAAAATGAGCCGTATTTACGGGGATTTGTTGTATCCGTTCCGGAAACGGAAGTGTCGGAAACAACCCGATCCCACGCCATGCGTCGGGAAGCCAACGCCCTTTATGACAATTTCCTGGAGCTTTCCGAGTACCCCGGACGCGCCCTGCAGCTGGGAATGCTGCCTTCCGAGGACTCCGGCTATGTTGCCGACTGCATCGGTCAGCATTCCAGTATTGATTTCCCCCAGCGGCTGAAGCTGTTGGGACAGATGAATCCTATTCGCCGTCTGGAAATGGCAATTAAATTCCTGCGTCAGGAAATCGAACTGCTGCATTTGGAATCTGAAATTCAGGAGAAAACCAAAGCCCACATGGATCGCCAGCAGCGGGACTACTATCTGCGTGAGCAGATTCGTGTGATTGAAGATGAGCTTGGCGAGGATGAGGAAAGCGAATTTGCAGCCTATCAACGGAAAATCACGGCCCTGAAGCTACCCCAGGAACAGGAACAGAAGTTGTTAAAGGACTTGAATCGGCTGAAAAAGCAACCCTTCGGTTCTTCCGAGGCGTCTGTCCTGCGTAATTACCTGGACACCGTCCTGGAGCTTCCCTGGGGGAAGTTTACCAAGGAGCGCATTCGTGTTGCTGACGCGGAAAAGATTCTGGAGAAGGACCACTACGGCCTGGAAAAGGTGAAGAAAAGAATCCTGGAGACCATTGCCGTTCGGCAGATGGCGCCACAGCTTCCGCCCCAGATTCTTTGCCTGGTTGGCCCTCCCGGCGTAGGCAAGACCTCCATTGCCTATTCCATTGCCAGAAGCCTGAACCGGAAAATGGCACGGATTTCCCTGGGTGGCGTTCATGACGAGGCGGATATTCGCGGACACAGAAAAACCTACGTCGGCGCTATGCCCGGCAGAATCGTTAACGCCATCAGCCAGACCGGCTCCATGAATCCGTTGCTTTTGTTGGACGAGGTGGATAAGATGGGCGCTGATTATCGGGGAGACCCCAGCGCTGCGCTGCTGGAGGTGCTGGACTCCGAGCAAAACAGCACCTATCGGGACCACTTCCTGGAGATTCCCTTGGATTTGTCCAACGTCATGTTTATCACAACCGCAAACTCTCTGGATACAGTTCCCAGACCGCTTCTGGATAGAATGGAGATTATTGAGCTTGGTAGCTATACCGATGAAGAAAAGCTGGCCATCGCCCAACGGCATCTGCTTCCCAAGCAGCTGAAAAAGCATGGCTTGAAGCGCAGTCAGCTACAAATTTCCCAGGACGGACTGCGGGAAATCATCGCCTGCTACACCCGGGAATCCGGTGTGCGCAGCTTGGAGCGATGCATGGGTCAAATCTGCCGAAAAGCGGATATGGAACTGCTGACCCAGAATGCCAAACGGATTTGTGTTACCGGCAGCAATCTTGAGCAGTACCTGGGCGTTCGGAAATTCCTGCCCAACCGCATGCCCTCCAACGACCAGGTGGGTCTGGTAACCGGCCTTGCCTGGACCAGTGTCGGAGGTGAGGTGTTGGAGGTGGAAGTCAACGTTATGGAAGGCACCGGAAAGCTGGAGCTGACAGGAAATCTGGGGGATGTGATGAAGGAATCCGCCCAGGCCGCATTGAGCTATATCCGCAGCCATGCCAAAGCGCTGGGAATCGCTGATGATTTCTACAAAACCAAGGATATTCATGTCCATTTCCCCGAGGGCGCTGTGCCTAAGGACGGCCCGTCTGCCGGCGTTACCGTCTGTACTGCCATGGTCTCTGCCCTTACCGACACAACCGTGCGGCGGGACATTGCCATGACAGGCGAGATTTCCATTCGGGGCAGAGTGCTTCCCATCGGCGGCTTGAAGGAGAAAACCATGGCTGCCCTTCGACATGGCATCACCACGGTAATCATTCCCGAAGAGAATCGCAAGGATTTGGAAGAAATAGACCAGACTGTGCGCAATGCGCTGAATTTTGTTGCCGCTAAAACTGTGGATACGGTTCTGGATACGGCCCTTAACCGACAGTCCAGAGAAGTGATTCCCGGAATTATGAACCCCATTTTTGATGACGTAAAGAGCAAGCCCAAAAAGCCCGGGCTTCGCCAGTGAGGTAGCTATGAATTTTCAGAAGGTGGAATTTCTCATTTCTGCGGCTTCTGTGAAGGATTTCCCACATAACCGACTGCCGGAAATTGCTTTTGCGGGCAAGTCCAACGTGGGAAAATCCTCTGTTATCAACCGCTTGCTCCAAAGAAAAAACTTTGCGCGGGTGGGGGAGAAGCCGGGAAAGACCATTCATGTCAACTACTTTACCATTGACAGTCAATGCTATCTGGTTGACCTGCCGGGGTACGGCTACGCCAAGGTTTCCCAGTCGGAAAAGGAACGCTGGGGAAAGCTGATGGAAAGCTATTTTGCCCAGCAGAGAATTGACCTGGGTGTGTTCATTGTGGACTGCCGTCATGCACCAACCAACAACGATATCACCATGGCCCGTTGGTTTTTGGACAGCGGTTGTCCCTTCGTTGTGGTTGCCAACAAGCTGGACAAGGTGAAAAAGAGCCAGATTGAAGGCAACCTGGCCACGATTCGCGCCGATTTGGAATTGCCGGAGGATTGTCCTGTCATTCCGTTTTCTGCGGAAAAGGGCGACGGTAGGGATCTTTTGGTTAAGTACATCCTGCAGGCAGTTGAAAAATAAGAAAATCCCACAATCATTACGATTGTGGGATTTTTGCTTCAATGAAATTAGATGGCTTCCTTTGCCTGCTTCAGAGCGGTTGCCAGCTGATCGGGGCAGGAGGTGGGCTTACCGCCGCAGCAAGTCCCTTCCTGACGGGAAATGACATCGTCAATGTCCATGCCTTCTACCAGCGAGCCAATACCTTTGAGATTGCCGTTACAGCCGCCGACAAATTCTACGTTTTTCAAGATATTGTCTTCAATTTCAAAATGAATTTCCCGAGAGCAGGTGCCTTTGGTTTGATAAGTATACTGCATATCGTTATTCCTTTCTTATTTGGTGAGGTCGGCAAGGTCGCCGCCTACGAGAGATATAAGTTTTTCCGGATTCAAAAGCATTTGGTGCCCTCTTGCTCCGGCGGAAACTCCGATTTCGTCATACAAGATGCAGGTTTCCTCAAAATGGGTGGGATATTTCTTTTTCATGCCAACAGGACTGCAACCGCCACGAATATAGCCTGTAAGGTTCAGAAGCTCTTTTACCGGCACAAGCTCCATATTCTTGTCCCGGGCTGCAACAGCAGCCTTCTTTAAGTCCAATTCACAGCAAACGGGTATGCAAAAGACATGAATCCCTGTACGCTCCCCGCGGGCGACCAGCGTCTTGAATACTTGTTCTCTGGGCATACCGATGGCATCCGCAGCGTGATTGCCGTTCAGGTCATTTTCGTCATATTCGTAAAATGCTTCTCGGCAGGGGATTCCCGCCTGATTCACTATGCGGATTGCGTTTGTTTTTACAGCCATAGTATCACCCAACAAATTATATGCTATTTTGTTTAAAAAAGCAAGTGTATACCCGTGAGAAAAACGGGAAACCTAGGAAAAACAAGGGGAGGTAATACCATGGAAAACACCAGCGCAGAGGACAAAAAGCAGGAACGGGAGCAGGTTGTAGAGCTTGGCTCTGACATTACGAAAAGCAAGCAGGGGAATATCTATACTTTAACCATCATCGGACAGGTAGAAGGCCATCAGGTTGCGCCGGAGACGGTGAAAACCACAAAGTATGAGCACGTATTGCCTCTGCTTGCCGGCATTGAGGAAAGCGAAGATATTGACGGTCTGCTGCTTCTTCTGAACACGGTAGGCGGCGATATTGAAGCAGGCCTAGCCATTGCGGAAATGATTGCAGGCATGAAAAAACCCACAGTTTCATTGGTACTGGGTGGAGGGCATTCCATCGGAATTCCTCTGGCGGTCTGCACAAAAAAGTCGTTTATCACCCCCACGGCCAGTATGACGGTGCACCCGGTACGCATGACCGGACTTGTTGTTGGAGCGCCACAGACCTTTCGGTATTTTCAGAGGATTCAAGAACAGATTGCAGATTTTGTTACCTCCAATTCTAAAATTTCAAGGGAAGATTTTGAGCATTATATGATGGCAACAGGAGAGATGGCTACCGATGTGGGCACCATTCTTTACGGTAAAGAAGCGGTTGCTTCCGGCTTAATTGATAAGCTGGGCGGGCTGAATGATGCCCTTGCCGCACTGCATAAAATGATTGATAAGAACAAAAAAGGAAAATACGCAAATTAATTTTTCATTTCGGGGTGGAAATATTCGATTAAATATGTTATTATAAATTGAATTCTTATGGAAAGGCGGGGGAAAGAGGACAATGAACTGGTTTCAGTGTCTTATACTTGGGCTCATATCCGGTATGACGGAATTTCTGCCGGTGTCCTCGGAAGCCCACAATGTTCTGTTGGGCCGCCTTTTCGGTGTCAGTGATATTGGAAACGGAATGCGCCTTGCATTACATTTGGGGGCGCTTTTCGCGGTGTTTTTCCAATGTCGGCCCCAAATCAGCAAATTGGTTCGGGAGAACCGCATTGCAGCCCTGCCTGCCAGAAAGCGTAAGCGCAGACCGGACAGTTACTGCATCCTGGATTGGAAGATTCTAAAAACCGGGTCAGTTGCCACACTGCTGGGCTTTTTTGTCTATCCGTGGGTTGGAAATCAGGGGAGCAGGCTTTGGATTCTTGCAATCCTGCTGATCATAAACGGAATTATCTTGTATTTACCCCAATTCATGCGCGGCGCAAATAAGACTGCCCAGAATCTTTCCGGTCTGGATGCTTTCCTTGTGGGAATGGGTGGCGCTCTGGGGGTTTTGCCCGGTGTGTCCCGTATGGCTGCCATTACTTCCGTTGCCCAAATTCGTGGCTGTGAAAAGTCCTATGCGCTGCACATGGGTCTGCTGTTAAGCATTCCCGTACTGTGCATTCTGATTCTGTTCGACCTTGCAGGGCTGATTGCCTTTGGTTTTGCATCGGATGTTTCCGTTATCGGTACAATTCTCGCCATTGCCACCTCCTTTTTCGGGGGTTATATTGGCGTACATATTATGCAGTTTCTAGCAGTAAAAACCGGCTTTTCCGGTTTTGCCTATTACAGCTGGGGTGGGGCAATGCTTTCCGCAATCCTATACCTGGCGACATAGAGGGAGGTCCGTTATGGCTAATAAAAATACAAAAACCCATGCGCAAAAGGCTTCCATGGCGAAGAAGTCTAAAAACGCACCCAAGGTTAAGGCGAAGGATGCCCCTTCCAAGGCTCCGGAAACTAAAATCCCGGTCCGTTGGATTGCTGCGTCAGTTGTGCTTGGACTGTTTGTTTTGTTTTTGGTGGCTTTTCTGCAGCCCGAGGGTTGGTTTGTGGAGCTGTTCCAGGAATTTATCATGGGACTTGTGGGACAGGTCAGTTTTTATGTGGCCATTCCCGCGCTGCTATACCTGTTTGTAATTCAGGCCTTCAGCGGCAAACGACCCGTAAAGGCCAGAAGCATTTGCCTTGTTTCCTTCATCATTCTCTGCGGTTGCATTTCTCAACTTCCCTTGCAGACACATGAGCTTCCTGAGGGAGTTGCCATTGTGCCTGCGCTGTACCAGGGTGGTATGGCAGGAACCACTGCCGGATTAATCAGCGGCGGTCTGGGCTTGTTGCTGAAATCTATTTTTGGACCTGTGCTTCCGTACATAATTCTGATTATTGCGGCGCTGATAACCCTGCTTGCGTCCTTCCAGATTACCATTCCCAGCATTGTCCGGGCCATTCAAAACCGTCCCCGTGGAGACTGGGAGAATGAGGACGCAGAGGAGGTAGAAGAGCCTGCTGCCGTTGTGGTCAATCATATTGCAAATAAGCGAATCGAATATGTGGAGAACAAGCGCAGACGGGAAGCAGAGCAAATGGAGATTGACATTGATGTCGATGATGCTCCTGTACTTCCGCCTACCGGAGTGAAAAGAAAATTAAGTCGTAAGGCATCGGACTTTATGAGTCAGGTGGATTCTGATGTAGAATCTCCCGTTGGAGCTGCAAAGGAGGCAGTTTCCGGCGATGCGGATATCGATATTATTTTCGAAGGCAAGAGCTCTATTCCTGCCAATACAATTGAGATTGAGTCCGTGCAGTCCGAGATGCTCCCATTTGAAAAGGACTCCGGCAAGACTAGTCCCGTTACAGTTACCCAGGAGGATATAGCCGCCGCTGCAAAAGAAAAGGTTACCCAGAAGGACGCTCAAGAGTCCGCCGCACTGGTGGCTGCGGAGATTGCCATGCATGAGGCGGCAGAAATGCCCCAGTACACATTCCCACCCATGGATTTGCTGGCATCTCCCTCCAGAAGCACCTTGGACGGAACCATGGAAATGCGGGAAAACACTCGCCGTCTGAACGAAACCCTGGCCAGCTTTAAGATTGAGGCCCATATCATCAATGTTACCCGGGGCCCCAGTGTTACCCGATACGAGGTGGAGTTGGATAAGGGTGTACGGCTGAACAAGCTGACCACCTGCGCCGATGATATTGCGTTAAGTCTGGGCGCGTCCGGTGTGCGGATTGCAGCAGTACCCGGCAAGATTTCCGTGGTGGGCATTGAAGTGCCCAACCGAGCGGTTACCACCGTATCTCTGCGGGAGGTAATTGATTCCAACGAATTTAACAAGGCCAAGTCCAAATCCTCTTTTGCCGTAGGCAAGGACATTGGCGGTGCCTGCATTGTGGGCAACATTGCCAAGCTTCCCCATATGCTCATCGCCGGCACCACCGGCTCTGGTAAATCCGTGTGTATGAATTCCATCATCATTTCTCTGCTGTATAAAGCAACACCCGAGGAAGTGAAGCTGATTATGGTAGACCCGAAAATGGTGGAGCTGGGAATCTATAACGGCATACCCCACTTGCTGATTCCTGTGGTTACCGACCCCAAAAAGGCCGCTGGAAGCTTGCAGTGGGCAGTGATGGAAATGATGCGGCGTTATAAGGCTATGTCCGATGCCGGCGTCCGGGATTTGGAATCCTACAATGGTATAGTAGAATCCGAAGGGGAAGGACAAAAGCTTCCCCAAGTGGTTGTCATCATCGACGAGCTGGCTGACCTTATGCTTGTGGCCGCCAAGGAAGTGGAAGAATCCATCTGCCGTATTGCGCAAATGGGTCGTGCCGCCGGCATTCACTTGATTATCGCCACTCAGCGTCCCTCTGCTGATGTCATTACAGGACTTATGAAGGCCAACATTCCTTCCCGTATTGCCTTTGCAGTTGCGTCCGCCATGGAATCTCGTATCATTCTGGATACCCAAGGCGCTGAAAAGCTGGTAGGCAAGGGCGATATGCTGTACGCGCCCATCGGCGCAGGCAAGCCTCTGCGTGTGCAGGGCTGCTTCGTCAGCGACAGCGAGGTGGAAGCAGTTGCCACCTATGTAAAGGAAAACTTTGCCACTGTCTATGACCAGGAGGTTATGGAGGAAATCGAGCGGAAGGCTGCCCAGACCGGCAACGCCAAGGCCGCGCAACCCGAAGCCACCCCCAATGCAGAGGAGCTGGACGGAGACGAAATGCTTCCTGCCGCTGTAGATGTAATTCTGGAAACGGGACAGGCTTCTGTATCCATGCTCCAGCGACGGTTAAAGCTGGGTTACGCTCGTGCCGCCCGGATTGTGGACGAAATGGAGGAAAAGGGGATTGTAGGTCCTTTCCAGGGCAGCAAACCCAGAGCAATTCTTATTACCAAGGAGGAATGGGCAGCGCGTCAAAGCGGTCAGCCCAGCCAGACGGGGTTTGATGATATCCCCAGCAATCCTCCCGGTGTACCTGATGAGCTTCTATAACGGGTAGCCGTTTTGAAGAAATATTTGCATCGCATTCGGAGAGCCGAAGCGACAGCAAGGAGGAAATGAAAAATGAATAGTGAAAAAATCAAACGTATGGTAGGAATCGGCGTACTGATTGCCCTTGTTGCGGTTATGCAGTTTGTTGGCACTTTAATACCGCCGATTAGCGGATTTCCAATCACATTGGTACTGATTCCTGTGGTTTTGGGAAGCGCCGTGTACGGTCCGTCAGCGGGCGCAATTTTGGGCGGGGCGTTTGGCCTGTTGGTCTTTATCAACTGTTCCAACGGAACCGATCCCGGGGGAGCTATGGTATTCCAGGCAAACCCCGCACTGTGCTTTGCCGTTGTCATGGCCAAGGGAATTTTGGCAGGTCTGTCATCCGGCTGGGTTTACGTACTTTTGCGGGACAAGAATCCCTACCTTGCCATGCTGTGCAGCGCTTTTATTTGCCCACTTGTGAACACAGGCGTGTTTATTGCATGCATGCTGCTGTTCTTTGTAGACGTATTGAGCGCTTGGGCGCAGGGGGGCGATCTGCTGGGATACATACTCTCTGCACTGGTTCTTGTAAACTTTGTACCGGAGCTGATTGTAAATCTCCTGTTTAGTCCCGTATCCGCCAGAATCCGACAAACAATATTAAAGAAATAACCTATTTCAGAAAACCGACAGCTTAAGCTGTCGGTTTTTTCTTTGCATGACTTTTGTGTATCCATCATAGGCTTGGGTAGGAGTGATGCAAATGAATTGCGCATGGGACGAGCTGATCAAAATTCTCCCAATTAAGTACCGCAGCGAGGTAAATGTTATGGGCAAGGAGACGCTTCAGGAGCTTCGCCTGTATCTGGACAAGCCGCCATTGCTGGTTCTGGGGGATAAGACCCTTCAATTGCAGCAAAAGGTGAGCGCAACGGATATCTCCTTTATCCTCAATACTGCCAGCGGCTATTCTCCTTGGGCCTGTAGTTCTGTATCCAAGGGCTATATCACTGCGCCGGGAGGACACAGAATCGGCATGGCGGGAGAAGCGGTCGTGAAAGAAGGCTACATAACGGGTGTGAAAAATCCCACATCGCTTTGTATTCGTGTGGCCAGGGACTTTCCGGATATAGCCCGCAGGGCAAGGGATTTGGACGGGAATATTTTACTCATAGGTCCGCCTGGTAGCGGAAAAACCACCTTTTTACGGGATTTGATACGGCAGAAAGCAGATAGCGCATTTGTCGCTGTGATTGATGAACGGTGTGAGCTGTTTCCAAAAGGAATCTCAACGGGAAGACAGACGGATATCCTTCTGGGGTGCAGAAAGGAGCAGGGTATTTCCATGGCACTGCGAACTCTAAGCCCGGACTACATTGCGGTAGACGAAATTACCGCAAAGGAGGATTGTAAGGCCATGCTGGAAGCCGGTTGGTGCGGGGTAAAGCTGCTGGCAACTGCCCATGCCGCAAATCTGGAGGATTTACGTTCCAGGCAGGTCTATCGCCCGGTATGGGAAAGTGGTCTCTTTCCGGTTGTGATAACTATAGCCAAGGACAAGTCCTGGAAAATCCAGAGGGACTGCCTACGATGACTCGTCTGATAGGTGCCGCTGTGATCCTTTGCGCCAGCGGCGTATTTGGGTATTTACTGGCGTCCCAGTACAAAAATGAGCTGGTATACCTTCACAAACTCCAGCGAGGACTGAATTATATGCTGTGCGACATTTCCTATCACATTACGCCTCTTTCGGATTTACTTCGCGAGGCGGGACAGATAATGGAGAACTCTGCCGGCAGCGCGCTGATCACACTGTCCGGCTTTTTGGAAGAAAACCGTTTTGAAAATGGCAGCCAGGCTATGTCTGCAGCGCTGGAACGCCACGGACAAATCCCAAGCCGATGCAAAAAGCTGTTACAGCTGCTTGGTCAATCTTTGGGAGAATTTGATTTGGATGGACAGGTTACCCAAATCCAGCTTGTATTGGAATCTTCCAGACAGGAATTGGATGAAATGGAGCAACAAAAGCAGGTTCGGATTCGTAATTATCAAACCTTAAGTCTTTGTGCCGGTGCGGCACTGGTGATTTTACTTCTGTGATGTATGGATATTGATTTAATTTTTAAGATTGCAGCCATTGGTATTATTGTTTCAATTTTAAATCAGGTACTGTCCCGCTCCGGGCGCGAGGAGCAGGCCACCATGACAACCCTTGCGGGGCTGGTGGTGGTATTGGTGATGATTGCCCAGGAGATTTCCAAACTGTTTGACCTGGTGAAAACACTGTTCGGTTTCTGATGGATAGCTATATTCGCATCATTGCAGGCGCATTGGTTGCCACTATACTGGGGCTGACTGTCAGCAAACAGGGGAAGGAAATAACACTGTTATTGGCGATTGGTGTTTGCAGTATGGTGCTGATAGGAGCAATCTCCTATTTGCAGCCTGTTGTAACTTTTATGCAGGAATTACAGTTGCTGGGAAATCTGGACGGGAAGCTGATGGGAATTATGCTGAAATCCGTGGGAATCGGTTTGATAGCAGAGATTGCCGCGCTGATTTGCAATGACTCCGGCAATGTTGCCTTGGGAAAAACCATTCAAACCCTTGCCTGCTGTGTTCTGCTTTGGCTGGCTTTGCCGCTTTTTCAGGCACTGATTTCACTGCTGCAAAAGATATTGGGGGAGCTATGAGAAAGCTGTTGATTCTTTGTGCCATATTGCCCCTCTTGATTCTTTCCGTTGGCGCGGAACAGTTCACGGCGCCGCAGGCACCGGACGATGTGGAGAACCTGATGCCAGTGGAAAAGGAAAGCTTTGCTGACGGACTTCTGGAAATTCTGCAAAATGCCTTTGAAGCCCTGCGGCCAAGCTTATGGGAGGCCGGGAAAATCTGCCTGTCCGTTCTGGGTATTACCGTACTGATCTCCATTTTGCGGCTTGTACCGGGAAATGTGGCTAAAACCCTGGATTTGACTGCTGTAGTAGCCATATCTGCCTTGCTGCTGCAAAACACCAAAACAATGATTGGTCTTGGGGTGGAAACGGTAGGGCAGCTCAGCGATTACGGTAAATTACTGATTCCCGTTATGGCCGGGGCATTGGCCGCACAGGGAGGCATGACGGCATCTGCGTCGCTGTATGCAGGTACGGCTGCGGTGGACGCAGTGCTCTGCAGTATCATTACCTATGTGCTTGTTCCCATGCTATATGCGCTTCTGGCTCTGGGAATTGCCGCCAGGGCCACGGAGGAAAAAATGCTCTCCAATATGGAAAACACGGTAAAATCCGCCATGTCTTGGGGATTAAAGACAATTTTGTATATTTTTACCGGTTATTTGGGAATAACCGGAGTAATCAGTGGAGCAACCGATGCCACAGCCATGAAAGCCACAAAGCTTACCATTTCCGGAATGGTACCCATGGTCGGAAGTATACTGGCTGATGCATCGGAAGCGGTGCTGGTAGGCGCAGGGGTTGTAAAGAACGCCGTGGGGATTTACGGTCTTTTGGCGGTGTGCGCCATTTGTATTGTTCCTTTTCTTCGCCTTGGTGTGCAATATCTGCTCCTGAAGCTGACAGCGGCTGCCTGTCAGGTGTTTGACGTGAAGCCTGTGTCTGCGCTTGTCGAATGCTTTTCCGGTGCTATGGGCTTTCTCATGGGCATGACCGGGGCTGTGTGCCTGTTGTTTCTGATTAGTACCGTCTGTTTTATGAGGGGTGTAGGATAATGGGAGGAATCGGTGCATATCTGCTGCGTATCTGCCTGTGCGCAATCGTATGCGCTGTTGCATACCGCCTGTTGGGAAGCAAAGGCGCAATCGGCGCCGTCGTAAAAATGGTGGGAGGTGTGTTTTTGTTGATGTGTCTGCTTTCTCCTTTTGCGGATATACGCATTGACAGCCTGTCCGGTTGGACAGATGCATTCCGGGAGGAGGCCTCATTGGTGGTTTTTGACGGGGAAAAGAATGCAAAAGATCAGCTGCATGCTATCATATTGGAGAAAACCCAGGCATATATCTTGGACAAAGCGTATCGCTTGCATGCCGACCTGACGGTAAGCGTAACGCTCTCCCAGGAGGAGCTGCCTGTTCCTACGGCAGTGGCGCTGTCCGGAAGCATTTCACCCTATGCCAAAAGTCAACTGTCCAGCTGGCTTGTGTCTGAACTGGGCATCCCGTTGGAGGCGCAAACATGGAATTAAAAGAACAAAAGAATCGTCTCATAGCCTTTGCAGGGAAGTACAAATACGTTCTTCTTGTACTGGCGCTGGGAATCGGTATCATGCTGCTTCCTGTAGGCAAAAACGAAACCCATACCCAGGTGATACCCACAGAAGGGGCAAAACAAGAATCAGATATTTGCGCCCAGCTGGAAGATATCTTAAGCGCCGTCCAGGGAGTCGGCAAGGTGGAGGTCATGGTCAGTATCGCTTCCGGAGCATCTACGGTGTATGAAAAGGACGAAACCGTTACCTCCGGTGAAAACGGCAGCAAGGATTCCCAGACCGTCATCATAACCGATGGCAACCGGGGAGAGAACGGATTGATTCAGCAGATGAATCCCCCTCGCTATCTGGGAGCGGTGGTGGTTTGTCAGGGGGCAGACCGGGCAGATATCCGCTTGTGGATAATAGAAGCGGTTTCCAAAATTACCGGTTTGGGGGCGGACCGGATTTCAGTATTAAAAATGCAATGAATTGGAGGAATTTGCTATGAATAACTGGAAGAAGAACCTGTTGGCGGCATCGGTTCTGCTGGTGGTATGCGCCGGCATTTATATGAACTGGATGTATACCAACACAGAAACAGTAGATGACCTGACTCAGGTGCTGGATGCGGAAAAGGTACTGTCAGAGGAGGGCATCATTCTGGACATGAATGCAGAGAATGTAGGAAGTGGAGATAACACGGTTACAGACTATTTTGCCGCGGTGCGCCTGTCCCGTCAGAAAGCAAGAGACAGCGCTGTTTCCCTGCTGCAGGAGGCCATGGCCTACGGAGAAGGAGAGGACGCAGAATCCTCTGCAAAGCTGGAGCAGATTGTGGAGCTTGCCCTGTGTGAAGCCCAGATTGAAAGTCTGGTAATTGCCAAAGGTTACGCCGATTGCGTGGCCTATATGTCCGATGACGGCATCTCTGTTGCTGTTGCAGCGCCGGAGGGCGGAATGAAGCAGGAGGATGTGGCTGTAATTGCGGATATTGTTATCAGTCAATCTGATTACAATTTGCAGGATATTCATGTAGTAGAAGTGTAATAATAAGAAGGAGGGCTATTTTATGCCCTCCTTTTCCTGTAAAAATGCAATGTCAAGCACATTGACTTATTTCTATGTTTTTGATATACTAATAAAAAAGTATCGCGCCGAATTGCGTGATAAAATAGGAGGATACTTCCATGGCAGAAAATAAACAGTATATTACCACAGCGCAGGAAAACGGCAACGTTATGATTTCTGAAGATGTGGTTGCCGCCATTGTCGCACAGGCCATTAAGGATGTGGAAGGCGTTGTCAGCCTGAACGTGAAACCCGGCGCCGACATTGTGGACATGATTGGTGTGAAGAACTGGGGCAAGGGCCTGAAAATCACCATTGAGGAAAACAACGATTTGACCATTGACTGCCAGCTTCTCATTGGCTATAACCAGAGTGTCGTTTCTGTTGCCCAGACTGCCCAGGCTGCAATCACCTCCGCTGTGGAATCCATGACCGGCGTAAAAGTCAAGGCTGTCAACGTAAACGTCTGCGGCATTGTTCGTCAGTAAGAGGTAGCATATGACAAGAGCAAACGCCAGGGAGCTGGCGGTACATTTGATTTATGCCCAGGGATTTACCGGGGAAGAACCGGAGCAGGTGGTTGCCACCCGTCTTGCTAAGGAGTACTACAGTAAGCTTTCCCTGGAAAACGAGGTTTATGAGGAGCGTCCCAACCGCTCCCAGCTGCAGTATATCGATACTGTTGTATCCGGCGTTGCCAACCGCCAGGATGAGCTTAACGAGATTATCCAGAATTTCTCCATTGGCTGGGATGTCAGCCGCATTTCACGTCTGGCACGGGCCATTATGCAGCTTGCTATTTTTGAAATCCAGACTTTAGAGGACGTACCTATCAACGTTGCAGTCTCCGAGGCAGTCCGCCTTGCCAAGAAATACGACGGTCAGGATACCGGTTCTTTTGTAAACGGTATTTTGGGTTCTTTTGTCAGAAGCCTTGAAAACGAGGATGCACAATGAGCGTTATCGGTTTTGATACCAGCAACTATACCACCTCCATTGCCTGTTTTAACGGCATTGTCGGTATGAATGAATCCAAACTACTCCCTGTGAAGCAGGGGGAGCTTGGTCTGCGCCAATCCGACGCAGTATTCTCCCATATCAAAAGCCTGCCTGAGCTATCGGGCAGGCTGTTTTCCCATGTAAAAAGCAGCGAAATCACCGCTGTTGCCGTTTCTACACGCCCACGGGCTGTGGAGGGCAGCTATATGCCTTGCTTCATGGTTGGATATACCCACGGAAAAATGCTTTCTGATGCCCTTTGTGTGCCGCTGTATGAGGTATCCCATCAGCAGGGGCATGTTGCCGCAGCTCTGTGGAGCGCGAAGCGTATGGATTTGCTGGACAAGCCCCATCTTGCATGGCATCTTTCCGGCGGCACAACAGAGCTTCTGCTGGTAGAGCCGGAGGAGAAGAATGTAAAATGCACAAGAATCGGTGGAACAACGGATATTTCCGCCGGTCAGCTTATTGATCGTACCGCGCAGCTTTTGGATTTGCCCTTTCCCGGTGGTAAACATTTGGACGCACTGCAGCAATATGCCGTTAACACAGACGTGTTTCCGGTAAAATGTCCCGCTATGGAATTTTCCCTTTCCGGCGTCCAAAACAAGGTGCAGGATTACTATACAAAATGCAGCAGCAAGGAAGAAACCGCAGCATTTGCCTTACGGTGCATATGCCACGCTGTATTAGTGGCCACCAAGAACGCCATGAAACAGTATCCTGGTCTGGAAGTGGTGTTCTCCGGAGGAGTTGCCTCTAATTCCATGCTCCGGGCAGCTGTAAAAGAGGTAAATCCCGTATTTGCCCAGCCACAATTCTCCACAGACAATGCCATGGGCGTTGCTGTGCTGGCAATGCGCTTACAGGAGGGATAATATGTCCCAGAACGTGTTATCTGTAGCCCAAATTAACGAGTATATCAAAAACAAGCTCGATAGTGATATCCTGCTGTCCCAGGTGGCTGTCCGGGGTGAAATCAGCAACTATAAGCTGTATCCCTCGGGGCATCACTATTTCACCGTAAAGGACGAATCCAGCGCTTTAAAATGCGTTATGTTCAAAGGAAATGCTTTTCGCCTGCGCTTTCGCCCGGAGAACGGCATGCAGGTGATTGTGATGGGCAAAATTTCCGTCTTTCCCAGGGACGGAGCCTACCAGCTTTACTGCACCGCCATGACTCCCGATGGGGTAGGGGATTTGTATGCCGCCTTTGAGCAGATGAAAAATAAACTTACTGCCCAGGGGCTGTTTGCGCAGGAGCATAAAAAGGCCATACCAAAGTACCCAAAGGTCATTGGCATTGTAACCAGCGCTGCCGGCGCTGCGGTGCATGATATGCTTCGTATTTTGCGCCACCGTTATCCACTGGTGCAGGTGAGGCTGCTTCCTGTTCGGGTGCAGGGCGCGGAGGCGCCGGCCGAGATTGCCGCAGCCATTGCATACGCCAACGAACACAAATTGGCGGATTTGCTGATTGTGGGCAGGGGAGGCGGCTCTATTGAGGATTTGTGGGCCTTTAACGATGAACAGGTGGCTTACGCCATATATCGCTCACAAATTCCCGTCATATCTGCAGTCGGACACGAACCTGATGTAACCATTTCCGATTTTGTTGCGGATTTGCGGGCAGCAACCCCATCAAACGCTGCAGAGCTTGCTGTTCCGGATAAGGAAGCGTTGCTGCAAAGTCTTGACGGCATGGCAGCAACTATGGCCTCCAGCCTTACAAGAACCATTCGAAACAGCGCCCGGCAGCTGCAGGTCTTGTCCCAAAGCCCCGCGCTGAAAAGCCCCCTGGGCTATATGCAGCAACGCAAAGAGCGGATGCTGCACTTACAGAAGCAGTTAATCTCTGCCACTAACACCCAGTTAGATCGCAAAAGGCGCCGATATGTGGAATTAACTGCGAAGATGGACGCCATGAGCCCACTGAAGGTGCTCACACGGGGCTACGCCATTGCCCAGGCAGAAGACGGCAATGTAATTCGAACAGTTGCCCAGGTTACCCCCGGACAAGATATTTCGGTACAGTTTACCGACGGAACGATACGCGCCACCGTAAAGGAGAGTTCATTATGACCAAAAAAGCAAGTTTTGAAGCGTCTATGGAGCGTTTGGAGCAAATTGTACGCACCATGGAACGGGGAGATGCCTCACTGGAAGAGGGTTTAAAGCTCTTCGGAGAGGGTACAGAGCTGGTTCGCGCCTGCAGCAAAATGCTGGAGGAGGCAGAACTGGAAGTTAAGAAGGTAATGTCTGCTCCTGACGGAACACCGGTTTTGGAGGAATTTAGCGATGAGCAAACTACTTGAACAGCGCAGCTGCGAATACCGCAATTATATTGAAGCTTACCTTACCGAATGGTATGCCCGGCTCCATGACCAGCCCCAAAAAAAGCTGTTTGAAGCTATGGAGTACAGTTTGCTGGCAGGAGGCAAGCGTCTTCGTCCCATTCTTGCTATGGAATTTTGCCGGCTGTGCGGTAAGGATTGGAAAGCGGCCGCGCCATTTGCCGCCGCAGTGGAAATGGTGCATACTTACAGCTTGATTCACGACGATTTGCCCTGTATGGACGATGATGATTTTCGTCGTGGCAGACCCACCAACCATAAGGTTTATGGGGAAGCCCTGGCCGTTCTGGCAGGAGATGCATTACTGACCGATGCTTTTTGTGTAGCATCTACTGCCAATTTGGAGGGGAAGGCTATGGCAGATGCCATCGCTGTCTTGGCAGAGTGCGCAGGCTCCATGGGCATGGTAGGCGGTCAGGTTTTGGATATTATGAGCGAGGAGCGGCAGCTAAACGAACAGGAAGTACTGGATATTCAATCCAGAAAAACAGGTTGCCTTATCCGCGCCGCCTGTAGTCTTGGCGTGCTGGCAGGGCAGGGAAGTCAGCTGCAGTTTGATGCCGCCTGTCAGTTTGCTGCAGGACTTGGCCTGGCATTTCAAATTCGGGACGATATGCTGGATGTCATTGGCACTAGGGAGGAGATGGGCAAAGGTGTAGGCACAGACGAAGTTAAAAACACCTTCGTCAGACTCTACGGCCTGGAAAAGTGTGAATCTCTGGTGCAAACATATACGGATTACGCATTGGATGCTCTAAACGCATTTGAGGATACCGATTTTTTGCGGGAGTTGGCCCAGAGTCTGACAATGCGCAGAGTCTAATCAAGGAGAACATATGGAACGAATTTCCAATATCCGTCTTTTTTTGTTTGATATGGACGGTACATTGTATCTCGGGGACACTTTGTTTCCGTTTACCAAGGAGCTTCTTCATACAATTCGCAGCCAGGGAAAGCGGTATCTGTTTTTAACCAACAACTCCTCCAGGAGTGTCAATGCCTATATTGAAAAGCTGGCAGGCTTTGGCATATCCGCATCGAAGGAGGATTTCCTGACCTCCTCACAGGCAACGGCATATTACCTAAAGCAGAACCACCCAGGAAAAACCTTATATATTTGCGGCACCAAGTCCTTAATTGCGGAACTGGAGGAGGAGGGCTTTGCCACCACTACAGACCCGGAAAAGGCCCAGTGCATTGTCGTGGGCTTTGACACTGAACTAACCTTCCAGAAGCTCCACGATGTGTCTAAATTGCTGTGTACCAAGGATTTGCCCTACATCGCCACCAATCCCGACTGGGTTTGTCCTACAGAATTCGGCGCTGTGCCGGACTGCGGAAGCATCTGCTTCGGCATCAAAAACGCTACCGGCAAAGAACCAATATTTATCGGTAAGCCCAATCCCTTAATGCCACAGTTGGCCATGAAAAAGTGCGGCGTTGCTCCAGAGGAAACGGCCGTCATTGGCGATAGAATTTACACCGATGTTCGCAGCGGCATAAACGCCGGAGCATTGTCCATATTGGTTATGTCCGGAGAAACAACCCAGGAAATTCTGGAGGACTCGGAGGTTAAGCCTCATTTGGTGCTGAGGGATGCTTCGGCGCTGATTCACCGGATATAATCGGTTTACACCTTGACATTTTACAAATTACATGTATACTATTTTTAGAACCGAATAACCTATGAAACTTTTCAGGAAAGCGGCCGTTGCCCACCGAAGGACTAACAGTCTCAGGTATCATTTTATTGATAGGACTGAAAGGTGGAGGACTCTCTGGAGAACACATTGAGTTGTGTGCCGAAGGTGCAAGGCGAAGGCCGAATCTCTCAGGCAAACGGACAGAGAAGAAGATCATGCGATGATTTTCTATGCTTTTTAGACAGTCCTTATTTCATAGGGACTGGCTATTTTTTGACGATACAGAAAGAAGGAACAGATTATGTACGGAAAACCCTTAGACAGTATTGGCTTTGTGTCAGGCTTTGACCCCGAAATTGCCAAAATGATGAATAATGAGCTTGTCCGTCAGCAGGACGGCTTGGAGCTGATTGCATCGGAGAACTTTGCTTCTCCCGCTGTGATTGCCGCTATGGGTTCGATTTTAACCAATAAGTATGCCGAGGGACTGCCCGGTAAGCGTTACTACGGCGGCTGCCACTGTGTGGACGAGCTGGAACAGCTGTGTATTGACCGGGCAAAGGCCCTGTTTGGCGCAGAATTTGCAAATGTCCAGCCGCACTCCGGCGCACAGGCTAATATGGCGGTGCAGCTGGCGCTACTGCAGCCCGGCGATACCATGATGGGTATGAGTCTTGCTAACGGCGGCCACCTTTCCCACGGCAGCCCTGCCAACATTTCCGGCAAGTACTATAACGTTGTATCTTATGATGTCAATCACGAAACCGGTCTGATTGATTACGACGAGATTCGCTCCATGGCGAAGAAGTGCCAGCCCAAGCTGATTATCGCCGGCGCATCTGCCTATCCCAGAGCCATCGATTTTCAAATCTTTGCGGATATTGCCCATGAGGTAGGCGCAGTTCTGATGGTGGATATGGCCCACATTGCCGGTCTGGTTGCCGGCGGGGCTCACCAGAGTCCTGTGCCCTATGCAGACATTGTTACCACCACCACCCATAAGACGCTCCGTGGCCCCAGAGGCGGCTTAATCCTTGCCAGGGAGGAATATGCCAAGAAGCTGAATTCCGCCGTTTTCCCCGGCACTCAGGGTGGCCCGCTGGAGCACGTGATTGCCGCAAAGGCTGTTTGCTTCAAGGAAGCTATGTCTGATGACTTCAAGACATACGCCCACAAGGTTGTAAGCAATGCCAAGGTCATGGCCCAGAGTCTGCTGGAGGAAGGCTTTGACTTGGTAACCGGCGGTACGGACAACCACCTGATGCTGGCGGATCTGCGGCCCATGGGCATCAGCGGCAAAGAGCTCCAGGCTCGCTGCGATGAAAACCACATTACGCTGAATAAGAATGCCATTCCCAACGACCCGGAAAAGCCCTCCGTTACCAGCGGCGTCCGCATCGGTACTGCGGCTGTAACCACCCGCGGCCTGGGCGAGGCTGAAATGAAGCAGATTGCCCACTGTGTTGCGCTGACTGCCAAGGACTTTGAAGGAACAAAGGAAATCGTCCGCAAGACCGTTGCAGACATTTGTGAAAAGTTCCCTCTGTATAAATAAATGTAAAACAGCCGGGTTGATTGTCAACCCGGCTGTTTCTTTATCCAATTTTAATGCCGAATACTTTTTGACCGCGAGTACCTACCACAAGCATATCATTGAACACAGCAGGGGAGGCCTCAATATTGGCGCCAAGGGTAATGGTTGTAAGGTTGTCGCCGGTTTTGCCGTCCATAAGGTGCATCTTTCCAGCGGAGTCGCTTAGAATTAAGAATGCGGTTCCGTCCTCGTTATACAGGGCAACGGGGGAACTCCATGCATAGTTGCTCATTTTCTTTTCCCATACCGGCTCACCGGTTTCTGTATCCAGGGCAACCAGAAGGCCGTTATAGGTTCCGGGAGTTCTGGCAATGGGGTAGACAATCAGCCCTTCCAGCTCCGTGCCTTCCTTGCCCAGCACGGGAGAACCAAGAATACCGCCGGATACGGCAGAGTCGTAATACACATCGGTATAAATCTTTTCCCAAACAACTTCACCGGTGGAGGCGTTGAGCTTGGTGATATAAACCGTACCGTCAGACAGCTCCATGGAGGTACCGGTATACAGATAACCAACGCCGTTTTCCCAGGCAAATACAGGGGTTGCATTGGTATCATCGTGAACATTTTGACACCATTTCAGTTCCATGGTATTCAAATCGACACAGAACATTCTGCCGCCGTTATCTGCAAGGTAGATATAATTTTCTACAATGACACTGCTGCTTTCCCAGCCGATTTTTCCGCCAACCGAACCAGAGTAGCGGTTCATCACCGGGCTGTCCGGGTTGATGGAAATCGTGCCTGCTGCTTTGTCATATTGCGTGTTCAGTTTGATGGTGTAAAGCAGGCCGTTTTCGTTGGGCCAAATCAGCGTATCTGTTTCTGCGTGAACCAAAGCAGCAGAATCACAGGCCCACCAGCCCCGGTTTTGCATCTTGTGGTAGCCGAATTCGTGAAGAATTGTGCCGTCAATCAAGCTGATGATATACATCTTGGGGGACTTGCCGTCAGCTGTTTTATCACCGGAGCCAACGTACAGCAGAGGATAACCTCTGGGATCCAATGCGCCGGCACCCTTAAAGGCCATGCCTACATTTAAAGGATCACGGGTGTAGCTTCCATCCTGCAAATCATAGAAATAAATATGTCCGTCCAGTGTGGCGTAAATGACTTCAACCAAATCTTCCTTTGCCTGCTTATCCGGATATATATTCATGTTTTTCTTGGTGTCGGAGTCCCACTGCACCATAAGGGGCTGGCCTGTCCAGCCGCAGCCTGTCCAATAGCCGCTGCCGGGCTTGGGCAGAGAGGTAATTTCCTTTTCCCAAATTTTGGTCAGGGTGTTATTTACGATGTTTACACTGCCGTAAACAGGATTATTGCGGTAATTATCCCCCCGGAAGGTGGCAACACCGGGCAATGCAAAATAAGATGTTCTACCGGGATTCCCAAAGGAAATCGTTTCATTGCGATTGAAAGAACCAACCACAGCGCCGTTTTCAATGATCTCCCATTTGATTCCCATGTTACTGGGCTTGGCGGAATCCGATTGCTCCACATTCAAGGTCGGCTCCGGCTCCGTGGGAGGCTCTGTGGGCTCCGGAGTAGGCTCGGGTGTTGGCTCCTGTGTGGGGGCAGTGTCAGAGGCAGAGGTATCCGGGGGCTGGGGCAGGGAAGCGCTTCCCAGGGACAGATACCGTACCAGGCAGACAATAGCAAAAATCAAAACAACCGCAGCGCAAACATAGCCGGCAATCAGCAATGTCGTACGGGTGGTGTTTTTCCTCTTATTTGCAGACATTACAGTAAAGGCAACGCAGCCTGCAATCAGCACCAGCGCCAAAACAAACAGGATAATCAATGCCGGAAGCAACGCCTTCTGTTGGGCCGTAGCGGTCAGAAAGGCAGGGAAATGAAGCATAGCAATAACCCTCTCTTGTATTCCAAAATTCGTGCATTTAATTATACCACGCCCCTTGCCGTCCGTCAAGCAGTTACAGATGTAGGAGGTATTTCATGTAACAGTAATGCATATAAAAAAGCCACCCCTGCAGGGTGGCTTTTTCTGGTGGAGCCGACGGGATTTGAACCCGTGTCCGAAAGCAACTTGGAAAGAACTTCTCCGGGCGCAGTTTGTTATTTGGATTCCCTCAACCCGACGGGAACAAACACCCTTCGGGAATCGGTAGCTTCATGATGCATGGTATGGGCAAAGCTTACCATACGCACGTGCTCCACTCAAATGACACCCGAGCCCGGCTCGTGGACCTTCCGGGGCGGATGCGCGCCTAATTAGGCAGCGATTGCAACAG
>JAZOQT010000061.1:0-33102 GCA_045656245.1 Faecousia sp. | reverse complement strand
GTCCCGGACAATCATTTCCAGAACAGCCGGAATGTTGATGCCGTTTTTGGCGGAGATTTCCGGCGCGTCCTCCGCCGGGATACAGATAATATCCTCAATTTCCGCCTTTACTTCGGCAGGACGGGCAGAGGGCAGGTCGATTTTGTTGATTACCGGCAGAACCTCCAGTCCTGCATCGGTGGCCAAAAAGGTGTTGGCAAGGGTTTGTGCCTCCACGCCCTGGGAAGCGTCCACCACCAGCACAGCCCCTTCACAGGCGGCCAGACTGCGGGACACCTCGTAGTTAAAGTCCACATGGCCGGGGGTGTCAATTAGATTCAGGGTATAAGTTTGCCCGTCCTGGGCGGTATAGGTCATGGTAGCGGCGGTGGCTTTAATGGTAATGCCCCGCTCCCGTTCCAGCTCCATGGAGTCCAGAATCTGCTCCTCCATTTCCCGCTTCTCCACGGCGTTGCAGGCCTCCAGCAGACGGTCTGCCAGGGTGGACTTGCCGTGGTCGATATGGGCGATGATGGAGAAGTTACGAATTTTATTCATCTCTGTCATTGGCGGATACCTCTTTGCATGGACATAGCAGATATATTTTATTATTATAACGAAACTTTGGCAAAAAGTAAACTGTATGTTTTCGAGAAAAAGGGGGAAAACTGTACTTGTTCCCCACAAAAAGACCAATATACTGCAAAAAACGAAAAAATTTCTCCCGAAACCCTTGTCAAAAAGAAAAAAACGGGATATAGTCTATCGGTAACGAAGCTGAAACAGCAAAAAGATAGAGGGGTAGATCGCATTGAGCAATACAAAAAACGTGGAAAACAAGCCCGAAGAACTGCAAGCAGTCATTCAAAATTTAATTATTCAGGGCCAGAAGGACGGCATGCTCCGGGCCTCCGATTTGAACGCCCAGCTGGAGAAGCTGGACTTGTCCCCGGAGAAAATTGAGGAGATTTATGACCGCTTCGAGGCTATGAATATCCAAATCGTCAGCAGTGAGCTGGATTTGGACCTGGACGACGATTTGGACCTGGGGGACGCCCTGGTGGACGATTTGGATTTGTCCGGCGTGGACGAGGAAGAATTGGTTGACCCGGTGGACCTGGCGGCGGAATACAATCTGGACGACCCGGTGCGTATGTACCTGAAGGAAATCGGACAGGTCAAGCTTCTTTCCGCTGACGAGGAAATTGAGCTGGCAAAGCTGGTTTCCGAGGGCGACCAAGCCGCCAAAAACAAGCTGACTGAGGCAAACCTACGGCTTGTGGTATCTATTGCCAAGAAATACTCCGGCCGGGGTCTGCACATTTTGGATTTGATTCAGGAGGGCAACACCGGACTGATTCGCGCGGTGGACAAATTTGACTGGACAAAGGGAAACAAATTCTCTACATATGCCACCTGGTGGATTCGGCAGGCCATTACCCGCGCCATTGCTGACCAGGCGCGAACCATTCGCGTACCGGTGCATATGGTAGAGGTGATTAACAAGGCCACCCGCTGCAACCGCAAGCTGGTGCAGGAGCTGGGCAGAGAGCCCACTGTGGAGGAAATCGCCGCAGAGCTGAATCTGCCTGTGGAGAAAATCATCGAGGCAAACCGCACCGCCGCGGACACCCTCTCTCTGGACACCCCCGTGGGCGATGAGGAAGACACCTCCATCGGCTCCTTCGTGGAGGATGAGCGTACCCCCGGCCCTGCCGACGCCACCTCCAACGCCCTGCTTGCCGAGGCGCTGAAGGAAATTCTGGACACCCTTACCGAACGGGAGGCCGATGTGCTGCGTATGCGCTTCGGTATGTACGACGGCAGAACCCACACTCTGGAAGAGGTGGGGCAGATTTTCGGCGTTACCCGTGAGCGGATTCGCCAGATTGAAAACAAGGCCATTCGCAAGCTCCGCCACCCCAGCCGCGCCAAAAAAATCAAGGATTTCTACTGCTAAGAAAGAATCACCGGCACTTTTCTGTGCCGGTGATTTTCTCTTTTATACAATTCCCTGGGCCATCATGGCGTCCACAACCTTTTGGAAGCCTGCGATGTTTGCGCCGGCGACCAAATCTCCCTCCATGCCGTATGCCTTGGCGGCATCGTAGGAGTTCTTGTAGATGTTTGCCATAATCTGCTTCAGCTTGGCGTCCACTTCCTCGGCGGTCCAGCTGTAGCGCATGGAGTTCTGGCTCATTTCCAGACCGGAAACCGCAACGCCGCCGGCGTTGACGGCCTTGGACGGGGCGATGATAACGCCGTTCTTCTTTAAGTAGGCCATGGCTTCGTTGGTGGTGGGCATATTGGCCACTTCCACATAGTATTTAATGCCGTTGGCGACGATTTTCTCCGCCTCGGCCATGCCGATTTCGTTCTGGGTGGCGCAGGGCATCAAAATGTCGGCCTTGACGCCCCAGGGCTTCTGCCCGGGATAGAAGGGAACGCCAAACTTATCCGCATAATCCTGCACCTTATCCCGGCCGGAGGCCCGCATTTCCAGCATAAAGTCGATTTTCTCCTGGGTGGAAATACCGTCCTCGTCGTAAACATAGCCGTCGGGGCCGGAGATGGTCAGCACCTTGCCGCCCAGCTGGCCGATTTTCTGCACAGTGCCCCAGGCTACGTTGCCGAAGCCGGACACGACAAAGGTCTTGCCCTGAATGCTGTCGCCAAAGGACTTCAGCATTTCATCTACATAGTACACAGCGCCGTAGCCGGTAGCCTCAGGGCGAATCAGAGAGCCGCCGTAGGCAATGCCCTTACCGGTGAGCACGCCCTCGTAGCGGTCGGTCAGCCGCTTGTACTGGCCAAAGAGGTAGCCAACCTCCCGGGCGCCCACGCCGATATCGCCGGCGGGAACGTCGGTATCTGCGCCGATATACTTATACAGCTCCGTCATAAAGGACTGGCAGAAGCGCATCACTTCCCGGTCGGACTTGCCCCGGGGGTCAAAATCGGAGCCGCCCTTGCCGCCGCCCATGGGCAGGCCGGTGAGGGAGTTTTTGAAGGTCTGCTCAAAGCCCAGGAACTTCATAATGCTCTGGGAAACGCTGGGGTGGAAACGCAGGCCGCCCTTGTAGGGGCCGATGGCGTTGTTAAACTGCACGCGGTAACCGTTGTTTACCTGGGCATTGCCGTTGTCGTCAATCCAGGATACCCGGAACTGAACCAGTCGGTCGGGGGTAACCAGCCGCTCCAGAATGGCGTTGCGGCGGTAGGCGTCCTCGTTCTTCTCAATCACGGGGCGCAGGGATTCCAGCACCTCACTGACCGCCTGGTGGAATTCCGGCTGGGCCGGGTTCTGGGCAACCACTTTTTCCAGGATTTCGTCTACATAGTTCATAGAAAACACCTCTGTTCCAAGAATATCCATGATTGTATCATAGTGGAAAGCCTTTTGCAAGAGTATTTGCAATTTTTGCTTGTCCAACTTGCGTTTTTGGCAATCTGGCACAAAGAAACGAGGCTTTGTGGGAATAATTTTGCCATTTTGGGCGGCGGATTCATGCATTTTTAGAAGAAACGGTCTTCCCAAGGCGTTTTTACAGCGAAAACAGATGTGCTCCACAGGCGATATATTTTGAAAAAAGGCAATCCCCGCTTTACTTTTTTCCAAAAATCGACTATGATTAAAAAAAGAGCAAAGGAGGGTGGCTATGGGCAAGAAAATAAAAAAGACGGCGTATTACACTGTGATTGTGCTGCTGGCGGCTGTGTTTCTGGTCAGCGCGGTGTATATCGGCAAATATCTGGTAGAGTCCCAGCAGGGAAAGCAGCTGCACAATGAACTGCAGGACCTGCGGGGAGAAACGCTGCCCACACCCACCCAGGGCCAGGCGCCCACCGAGACCGGCGATGGGGACCAGCCCACCCAGCCGGTGATACTGCCGGAATATCAGGCTCTGTATCAGCGGAACAACGACTTTGTCGGCTGGCTTACCATACCCGGCACCAATATCGACTATCCCGTGGTGCAGCCCGGCGCAGACAAGGACAAGAATTTCTATCTCAAACACAATTACGACGGCAAGTTTGACAGCCACGGCACGCTGTACGTCTGGCCCAGCTGTGATGTAAACGCCCCCTCGGACAACATCACCATTTACGGCCACCGCATGGAGCGGCCCGACGGCTCCATGTTCTACCAGCTGGACAAATTCAAGAAGCAGTCCTTCTGGAAGGACCACCAGCAGTTCACCTTCGACACCCTGTATGAGCGCCACACCTACCAAATCATCTGTGTATTCAAAACCCACAGCACCGAGGGCTACGCCTACCACCTGTTTGAAAACGGAAATCAAGCCCAGTTTGAGGAGTTTGTCAGCACCGTCAAGGGCATGGAATTTTACGAAACCGGGGTAACGGCGGAGTATGGGGACAAGCTGCTTTGTCTTTCCACCTGCGAATACTCCCTGGGCAACGGCCGCTTCGTGGTGGTTGCCAAGCGGGTTTCCTGAAATGCGTTAACAGAACAAAACCCAACCGCCATTAGGCGGTGGGGAGCTCTTTTATACGGTAGATTTCGTTTTCTTCTTGCCCGGCAGCTTTGCCAGGGCGGCGACGCCCATGGCCACCAGCAGAATCAGGTATGCCGCCAGGGTAAAGCCGGCGATATACAGCACCAGGCACCAGGGGTACGGTACGATGCCCTGCACGGTGGAATACACCGGCAAATGGGGTTCGCAGTAGCGACTGACGAAGAACATATTGAAGGTTTCTTCGGGAACAATGCCCACGGTGTATGCAAGCTCGTTCAGCGCCACGGCAATGGCTACTGCCCCGGCAAATACCGGAAGCGCCCGCAAAATGGTCTTATGCTCCAGCTTCACATGGCCGGTGGCGAACAGGTACGCGCCGATGATGGGCATGGAACAGTGGCAAATGGTGGTTTGGATATTGATGCCCACGGTGGACACGTAAATATCTCCCGGGCTTACCATGACGCACACCCCGGCAAACACCGCGTAGGTGGCAAGATAGGCGCACAGGCTGTCGTGAATTTTTCCCTTGCGGAAAAGCCCCGCCAGCAGGCCGATATACATGGGCGTGGAGCAGAACTGCCAGGGGAAGGCGTACCACTGGAAGTCGGCGACGATACCGTTTTCCCCTACGGAGAAGGTGTAATTCACCTGCTTGTAGATTTCCAGCAGGAACACCGCCAGAGCTGTGAAGAAAACCACCCTCCGGACGGTTTGTTCAGAGTGGTTCTTTCCTTTGATACACAGCGCCACGGCGATTGCAATAGTTAACATAACACTGATGATATGAAATGCGCCGTAAGGCACCGGGGCAGTCATTTTCGAATCTAAAAAGAGCAAAAGGTTTTCCCAGAAAGTCAAAAAAATCCCCTCCTTCCGCCACATTATATCACGGAATCGGGAGGGGATTTCTTAAATTTTATTTAATATTATTCGGTGTACAGCCGGGGAACCCGTTTGGAAATGCCGCAGAGGATTTCGTAGGGAATGGTCTGGGCGGCAAGGGCGACCTCCTCCACGGGAAGGCCCTGTCCAAAGACGGTAACGTAGTCGCCCATGGTTACGCCGGGAATGTCCGTAACGTCAATGCAGAACTGGTCCATGCAAACGGTGCCTACGATGGGCGCGCGCTGCCCATGTACCAGCACATGGCCCTTGCCGGAGAGCAGGCGGGGAATGCCGTCGGCATAGCCTGCGCTGACGGTTGCAATGCGCCGGGGGGAGTCTGCCCGGTAGGTTCTGCCGTAGCTGACGGTTTCTCCCGGGGCGACGGTTTTCACCATGCTCACCACGCTGTGCAGCGACATCACCGGGCGGAAGCCTGCCGGCAGAGGAACGTCCCCGGAGGGGGCGATGCCATACAGGGCGATACCGGCCCGTACCATATCCAGATGCGCGTGGGGCAGGGTCAGAATACCGGCGGAATTGTTGCAGTGCTTCATGGCAAAGGTGTGCCCGGTGGCCTCCAGCGCTGCTACTGCGGCATGGAAGCGGCGGCATTGGTCCTGGGTAAAGGCCTGCTCGCCGGGTTCGTCCGCCACGGCAAAGTGGGTAAATACGCCGTCGACCAGCAAATTGGGCAGAGAAAGCACGGCTGCCGCCTCCTCCAGACCGGGCAAAGCATCACTGCGGCAGTCGAAGCCCAGGCGGCCCATGCCGGTATCCAGCTTCAGATGTACCTGCACCGGGGCGGTGGCCGTCTTGCTCAATGCCTGGGCGTATTCCAGAGAATACACACACTGGCAGATGCGCTCTTTCTGTAAAATATCGGCGTACTCCGCCGGGGTGTAACCCAAAATCAGAATCGGCAGGGAGGTTCCCGCGGCGCGAAGGTCCAGCGCCTCTGCCAAATTGGAAACGGCAAAGCCGTCAGCGCCGTAGCGTTCCAGCGGCTTGACCAGCTCCGGCATTCCGTGGCCGTAGGCATTTGCCTTGACAACGGGGTAAATCTGCCGGTTACACAGCTTTTTCAGAATGCGGAAGTTTTCTGCCAACGCGGACAGGTCAATTTGCGCCCAGGTGCGGTGAAGAAGGTCCATGCTGCCGGCTCCTTTCATAGTTTGCCGCCATTATATCACATTAGAAAGCGGAATGCAACAAAAAGCGGTTGAAGCGGCGGTGGGAATGTGGTATGCTAATATAAAGGAGATGATGGTATGCCCCCTGTTTATACAGATGTGCAGCAGCTCATCGGCAATACGCCGCTGCTGGAGCTGCGGCAGATTCAAAAGGAATACGACCTCAACGCCCGAATCCTTGCAAAATTGGAGAGCTTTAATCCCGGCGGCTCTATCAAAGACCGGGTGGCTCTGGCCATGGTGCTGGATGGGGAGAAAAGAGGGCTTCTGCGCCCGGGCAGCGTGGTGATTGAGCCCACTTCCGGCAATACCGGCATCGGGCTTGCCATGGTGTGCGCCGCCAGAGGATATCGGGCCATCATCGTTATGCCGGATTCCATGTCCCGGGAGCGGCAGCTGCTGATGGCCGCCTATGGGGCGGAGGTGATTCTCACCCCGGGCAGTCTTGGTATGGCGGGGGCCATTGAAAAAGCCAACGCTTTGGCAAAGGAAATCCCCAATAGCCTGCTGGCGGGGCAATTTGAAAATCCTGCCAACCCCCAGGCTCATTTTGACACCACCGGCCCGGAAATTTACCGGGATACGGAGGGAAAGGTGGACGTTTTTGTGGCAGGTGTGGGAACAGGCGGCACCGTTACCGGGGTGGGCAGATATTTGAAGCAGCAAAACCCCAACATTTCTGTGGTGGCGGTTGAGCCCGGGGATTCTCCGGTTCTCTCCGGCGGACAGCCGGGAAGCCACGGCCTGCAGGGCATAGGCGCAGGCTTTGTTCCCGAGGTTCTGGATACTGCCGTTTACGACGAAATTTTCACCGTATCCACGGAGCAGGCCTATGCTGCCGCAAGGCTACTGGGAGAAAAAGAGGGCGTATTGGCGGGGATTTCCTCCGGCGCTGCCCTTCACGCCGCCATAGAGGTGGCGGCGCGCCCGGAAAACGCAGGAAAAACTCTGGTGGTAGTGCTTCCCGACGGTGGGGAGCGATATCTGTCCACCGGATTGTATTCCCATTGACGGCAAGTCGCTTTTTTGATAGAGTATAAATAGAAAACAGCTGAAAAGGAGGAAACTGTATGGCTGTTCTGATTTGGCTGGGGCTTTTGGTGCTGTTTCTTGTTGTGGAAGCGGCGTGCCTTGTTCATCTGGTGTGTATTTGGTTTGCTGTGGGGGCGCTGGCTGCCGCCGTGGTTGCCATGCTCCATGGCGCTGTGTGGCTGCAGATCGGGGTGTTTTTTGCCGTATCCGGCGCGCTTCTTGCGCTGCTGTGGCCGGTGGTGAAAAAGTTTGTAAATCCCAGGCTCACCGCCACCAATGTGGACTCCGTTATCGGCCAGCAGGGGTATGTAACCGGGGAGATTGACAATCTCAACGCCCGGGGGACCGTAAAAATCGCCGGCATGGAGTGGACGGCCCGCAGCGCAAATGGGCATACTATCCCGGAGGGCGCTGTGGTAAAGGTAGACCGAATCGAGGGTGTAAAGGCCATTGTATCCCTGGCCGAAGAAACATGTAACGCAGAATAAGGAGGAACTTGTATGGAATTTTTGTTTGTTTTGGCTCTGCTGGCGATTGTGTTTGTCGTCATCATTCGCAACATCAATGTGGTTCAGCAGTCCCGGGCCTTCGTGGTGGAACGGTTGGGCGCGTTCAAAGAGGTTTGGGGCGTTGGCTTGCACCTGAAAATGCCCTTTATTGACCGGGTTGCCCGGCGTGTCAGCCTGAAGGAGCAGGTTTTGGACTATCCGCCCCAGCCTGTGATTACCAAGGACAACGTTACCATGCAGATTGACACCGTGGTGTACTTCCAGATTACTGACCCCAAGCTGTATACCTACGGTGTGGAACAGCCCATGATGGCTATGGAAAATCTCACGGCCACCACCCTGCGAAACATCATTGGCGATTTGGAGCTGGACCAGACCCTTACCAGCCGTGATATTATCAACACCAAAATGCGCACCATTTTGGACGAAGCCACCGACCCCTGGGGCATCAAGGTCAATCGGGTGGAGTTGAAGAACATTCTGCCGCCCCAGGACATTCAGAGCTCCATGGAAAAGCAGATGAAGGCAGAGCGGGACCGCCGGCAGGCGATTTTGCAGGCAGAGGGCCAGAAGAAGTCTGCCATTCTGATTGCCGAGGGCGAACGGGAATCCGCCATTTTGCGGGCAGACGCGGAGAAGCAGGCCGCTATTTTGAAGGCCGAGGCAGACAAGGAAGCGGCGATTCTTAAGGCCGACGGCGAAGCCCAGGCAATTCTGGCGGTGCAGCAGGCTCTTGCCGACTCCATTGCCATGCTCAATGAAAAAGCGCCCAACGACCAGGTGATTAAGCTCAAGTCCATTGAGGCCATGCAGCACATCGCCGACGGCAAGGCTACCAAAATCATCATTCCCAGCGAAATGCAGGCTCTGGTGGGACTGGCAAACGGCCTGGTAGAGGGCACCAAGGAAAGCTGATTAACCCCACAGGACAATAAAAGGAAGGGCTGTTGCAGTGTTCTGCAACAGCCCTTTTGTATGGACAGAATCAGTTCTTTTCCTTCAGCAGGTCCCGAATCTCGGTAAGCAGGACTTCCTCTGCGCTGGGAGCGGGAGGTGCGGGAGGCTCGGCAGGAGCTTCCGCTTCCTTCTTCTTGCCGATTTCGCCGAGGGCGTTGATGCCCTTAACGATGAGGAATACCACCACGGCCAGAATGAAGAAGTTGATAACCGCGGAGATGAAATTGCCAACGGTCAGGTAGTTTTCCACCAGTACGGGGATCTCCTCGCCGGCATCGTTGACCACCTTCTCGTAGACCTCGGGGGTCCAGGGCATCCGGGGCAGCTTGATCTTGATGTCGCTGAAATCAGCGCCGCCCAGGAAGATGTTGACCACAGGCATAATCAGGTCGTTGGTCAGGCTTTTGGTGATGGTGCTGAAGGCGCCGCCGATGATAGTACCGACAGCCAGCGCCATGGCGTTGCCCTTAATGGCAAACTCGGTAAATTCTTTCCACAGGGACTTTCCGTTGAACTTGCTCATGTTTCTCTCTTTCCTTTCGTATGTTTCTTTTTGTAAATACTGTTGTCATCCCGACCAAGCGAGGCGCGTGGAGGAATCTTCCCGCCGAAAGTGCCGCCCATGGGTGGATCCCTCGACTCCCTGCGGTCGCTCGGAATGACAAAATTTTTTACTTTTTCTCCAGGATTTCCAGACCACCCAGATATTTGCGCAGGCACTCCGGAATCACGATAGAGCCGTCAGAGCGCTGATTTTGCTCCACCAGCGCCGGGAAAATCCGGGAGGTAGCCAGACCGGAGCCGTTGAGGGTGTGGACGAAGTCAATTTTTCCGTCGCCCCGGCGGTAACGGATGTTGCCCCGGCGGGCCTGGTAATCCCGGGCGTTGGAAACGGAGGAAACCTCCTTGTAGCCGTCCATGGAGGGAATGAGGATCTCGATATCGTAGGTTCTTGCCATGGAAGCGGAGCAGTCTCCTGCCGCCAGCTTCACGGTGCGGAAGTGGAAGCCCAGGTTTTCCACCAGCTTCTCTGCCTTGGTTACCAACTCGTCAAAGGCGGCGTCGGAGGTCTCCGGGGTGGTGAACTGGAACATTTCCACCTTATTGAACTGGTGTCCCCGGACCATACCCCGCTCGTCGGCCCGGTGAGAGCCGGCTTCCCGGCGGAAACAGGGGGTGTAGGCGAAGAATTTTTTGGGCAAATCCGCCTCGGTGAGAATTTCGTCCCGATACACGGAGGCCAGAGCCGCCTCGGCGGTGGGAAGCATATAATGCACCCGGTCGTCGGTGGGGTTGGCGATTTTGTACACCTCGTCGGCGAACTTGGGGGACTGGCCTGCGGTTTCGCCGCACTGGTATTCCAGCATGTGGGGCGGCAGAATAAACTCGTAGCCGTCGGCGGTGTGGGTGTCGATAAAATAGTTCAGCAACGCCCATTCCAGACGGGCGCCCATGCCGGTGTACATCCAGTTGCCTGCGCCGGCCAGCTTTACGCCCCGGACGTAGTCAATCAGACCCAGCCCCTCGCACAAATCCACATGGTGCTTGGGCGCAAAATCAAAGGCAGGCTTATTGCCCACATACCGCAGAGGCTCGTTGTTCTCCTTGCCGCCGGGGAGCAAATCGCTGTCCGGCAGGTTGGGCAGGCTGAGCATGGCGGTGCGGAACTCTGCATTCAGATCCTTCAGCTTTGCGGCGTCATCGGCGATGGAGGCATCGATGGAAATGGATTTTGCCCGGTTTTCTTCGATGATGGCGTCAATGGAGGAGGTGTTCTCCCCTTTCTTCTCCATGCCCTTCTTCTGACCGAAGAGCTTGCCGTTTTCCTTGGCCAGCCTGTTCTTTTCGGCGGTCTTGGTCTCGGTGGAGGTTTTCAAGCCCCGGACTTGCACATCCAGCTCCAAAATCCGGTCTACGATGGCGTCGCAGTCCACTTCTTTTGCCCGCAGTCCGGCTTTAACAGCCTCGGGATTTTCTTTGATTTTGCGAATGTCTAACATACTATCCTCTCCTTACTTATTGGGAACGTCTTTTGCGATATCGGTATATACAGTTTCGTTGCTGCTGGGGTCAGCGGTATCACTGCCGGCTGTCAGCGAGCATAATAGTAAAATTTCCAAAAAATGGAAGTTAATCCAAAGGTTATTCCGCGTCGATACAGTCGGTGGGACTGGAGGGAATGACAATCATACAGATGATGTACGCCAAAATTCCACTGCCGCCCAGCAGACAGAAGGCCACCAGGCCAAGGCGCACCAGGGTGGAATCGATGCCGAAATATTCCGCAATTCCCCCGCAAACGCCGTCAATCTTCTTGTCCCGGGAGGATTTGTACAGTTTCTTTTCCATAATGATGCTCCTTATTTACTCAGCTTCAGCAAGGCGTCCAGCAAATTCTGCAAATCCTCGCTACCGTAAAACTCCAGCTCGAAGCGTCCCTTGCGCTTGCCGTTGACAATCTTAACGCCCCGGCCAAGGTGCTTGGAAAGCTGCTTTTCACATTCACCGATGTAGTCAATCCGCAGCTGCTGGGGCGCAGAGGGCTTAATCTCCCGGCTCATGTTTTTGCACAGAAGCTCCGCCTGGCGCACGGAAAGTCCCAGGGCGATGATTTTTTGGGCGGCCTCCTGCTGCTTTTTCTCGGATTTCAGAGACAGCACCGCCCGGGCGTGGCCGGCGGAGAGCTCTCCCCTGCGCAGCTGCTCCAGAACCTCGGGGCACAAAGACAGCAGCCGCAGGGCGTTTGCCACCGCGGAGCGGGATTTTCCCACCCGGGAAGCGGTTTGCTCCTGGGTCAGACCGTAGTCCAGCATCAGAGACTGATAGCCCATGGCTTCTTCCACGGGGTTTAAGTCCTGCCGCTGAAGATTTTCAATCAGCGCCAGTTCCATAACCTTTTTGTCGTCGGCTTCCAGGACAATCACGGGGATTTCCGATAGGTTTGCCATTCTGGCGGCGCGCCACCGCCGCTCGCCGGCGATGATTTGGTAGTAGCCGCTGGGCAGCTGCCGAACGGTCAATGGCTGAATGACGCCATGCAAGGCGATGGATTCTGCCAGCGCCTCCAGCTCCTCCGGGTCAAAATCCTGCCGGGGCTGGTTTTGGTTGGGTTCTACCTTGTGCAGGGGCAAAAGCTGATACGGAGTATTTTGCAGGGTTTCCTCCGGCTCAATGTCAATCATTGCGCCCAAGCCCTTGCCAAGACCTTTTTTTGGTGCCATACGCGCCCTCCTTACAGTTTCTGTTTCATTTCATCCGCCAGCGCGGTGTAGGCGTGGCTTCCCCGGCTGGTGCGGTCGTAGGCCATCACCGGCAGGCCGTGGCTGGGGGCCTCCGCCAGGCGGACGTTCCGGGGAATTACCGAAGCAAATACCTTACCGGGGAAATGCCGGCGCACTTCCTGGGCCACCTGGGTGGAGAAATTGGTGCGGCCGTCAAACATGGTCAGCACTACGCCGAAAATCTCCAGATTGGGGTTGATTTTCTTCTTTACCAGCCGCAGCGTGGTCATCAAATCCGCCAGACCCTCCAGGGCGTAGTACTCGCACTGGACAGGAATCAGCAGACTGTCCGCCGCTGCCAGGGCATTTACCGTCAGCATTTCCAAAGATGGGGGACAGTCAATCAAAATCGCGTCGTAATTGTCCCGAATGGGCTGCAAAGCCTGCTGCAGGCGATAATTGGGGTTTTCTACCCCAATCAGCTCTACCGCAGCCCCGGCCAAATCTGCAGAGGAGGGCAAAACGTCCCCAAACCTGGTGGAGATAATGGCGTCAGCGGCAGCCACGCCGTCTACCACCACATCGTAAATGTCCTTCTTAACGGAGCGTTTGTTGATGCCCAGCCCGGATGTGGCGTTGGCCTGGGGGTCAAAATCGCAGAGCAATACCTTCAGCCCGGCATTATGGAGTGCGGCGGTTACATTTACGGCGGTGGTGGTCTTCCCTACGCCGCCCTTTTGGTTTACCACTGCAATGATTTTTCCCATAGTACACCTCTTGTAGTCTGTTTTTACCCTGTTTCACGTGAAACATTCAAAAAACGGGAAACGCCGTTGTTTCACGTGAAACATCAGGTGGTACGGCTGTCGGATGCGGTGCCGTAGTTCTGCCCGATGTTTTGGTTTTCTTCCCGTTCTTCCAGCAGCTTCAACACAATCACCGCCGATAGCAGAAAGGCGGCAACAGCCACCGCAAGGGCCGCGCACAGGCAGCGGATAATCAGCTTTTGCCGACGAAGCTGTTCCTCCGGCTTAAAATCCCAGGAAAAACGGTGCTTTTTCTTAGGCGGAGCAAGGTTGGTGCGCACAGGAAGCTGCACAGGAGCGTTGATTTTTACCGGATACTTTTCCATCTCGGCAAGGCAATCCGGGCAAAATGTGCCGTCGCCGTCCATTTTTCGGTTACATTTCATGCACTGCACTGCCCAAGCCCCCCTGCCTTTTATGATGGTATCTATTCTACAACAAAATTTCCGTTCCGTAAAGAGGAAAAGCGAAAAAAACACACCCTGCCGCGATTTTGACAGGGTGTGTATCCATTATTTGGTTCCGAAGATTCTGTCGCCGGCATCTCCCAGACCGGGAACGATGTAGGCGTGGTCGTTCAGCTTCTCATCGCAGGCGGCCAAATACAGCTCCACGTCGGGGTGGGCGGCCTGCACGGCCTTTACGCCCTCGGGACAGCCGATGATATTCATCATAATGATGTTCTTGCAGCCCCGCTTCTTCAAAAAGTCGATGGCGGCGATGGCGCTGCCGCCGGTGGCCAGCATGGGGTCCACCACGTAAACCTGGCGGTGCTCAATATCCTCCGGCAGTTTGCAGTAGTACTCCACAGGCATGTGAGTTTCCGGGTCCCGATACAGGCCGATATGGCCGATTTTTGCCGAGGGAATCAGGTCTACGATGCTGTCCACCATGCCCAGGCCGGCCCGGAGAATGGGGACGATTGCCAGCTTTTTGCCTGCCAGGACGCGGCATTTTGCCGTTGCTACCGGGGTATTTACCTCAATTTCCCGGGTGGGCAGGTTTCTGGTTGCTTCGTAGCACATCAGACCGGAAATTTCTCCAACCAATTCCCGAAATTCCTTGACGCTGGTGTTCTTATTTCGCAGGATTGCCAGTTTGTGCTGAATCAGAGGGTGTTCCAATACATGTACTGCCATTTTCTCTATCTCCTTTATTCTTGCTGTTCTCGGGCGAGCCGTTCCCGCTCTGCCTGGGATAAACGAAGGTAATTGGGAGCCAGGCCTTCCCCGTCGCCGCTGTCCCCGGCGGAAATCCGCTCCAGAGCCAGAAGCCCTACCCCTACAGCCCGCTGATGTTTGCGGTGCTCCGGAGGCAAAACCAGATGAGGAACCTGTTCTCGTATCACATTATAACATAAATCACTGCCGTCGCCAACTAAAAATATGGGTTTTTCCAAATTTTTTAGTTCTTCCGCCAAATCCGCAAGAGAAATGGCCCGGTCGGGGCAGCGTCGTTCCAATCTTCCTTGGTTTACATAAAACAGCGCATTATACACCTGACTGCGCCGGGCGTCCATAACGGGGCACACATAGCCCTCCCATACTCCAAGCCCCAGAGCCATGGCTTCCAGGGTGGAAACGCCATAAATGGGCAAATTTCCGCCCCAAGCCCAGCCCTTTGCCGCGGCAACGCCGATGCGCACCCCGGTGAAGGAACCCGGACCGTTGGCAACCGCTACAGCGGAAACCTCGGAAACGGGACAGGAGCACTGCTGCAAAAGCTGTTGGGCCATCACCAGCAGGGTTTGGCTGTGGGTAAGGCCGGTGTTTTGATATACCTCCCCCAAAAGGGCTTCGTCGGCAAACAGCGCCACGGAAGCGGATTTTGCAGAGGACTCAAATGCCAATAGGCGCAAGGCACTCCCCTCCTTCGATGGTAATTTTCCGGGAGGTTTCCCCGGTTTTCTCCAGGCGGATGCGAATGGCGCCGGTCATGGCATCTGCCACATTTTCGCTCCACTCCACGGCGCACACGCCCTTCCGGTCCAAATAGTCCTCCCAGCCGATGTCAAACAAATCCTCACTGCTTCCCAGGCGGTACATATCAAAGTGGAACAGGGGCAGTCTGCCGCTGATATACTCGTTGACAATGGTGTAGGTGGGACTGGTTACAGGCTCGGTGCACCCCAGTCCCCGGGCAAGCCCCCGGGTAAAGGCGGTTTTTCCCGCCCCCAAATCTCCCAGATAGGCAAGCACGGTTCCCGGCGGGAGTATTTTTCCCAGGGCGGCGCCGATTTCCTCGGTCTCCTGGGGAGAATTGGTAAAAAATTCCATAACATTCCTTTCAAAGCCTTCTCCTCAAGGAGAAGCTTGTTATTGGCTGTTTTTCAGCTTTTCGGCTTGGTCGGCGGTGGCCAGGGCGTCGATGATTTCGTCCAGCGCCCCGTCCATAACTGCGTCAATTTTATAAAGTGTCAGCCCAACCCGATGCTCTGTAACTCTGCCCTGGGGGAAATTGTAGGTGCGAATCCGCTCGTTGCGCATACCCGTGCCCACCTGACTGCGGCGCATACCGGAAACGGCGCTTTCCAGCTTCTCCTGCTCCATTTCATAGAGCTTGCTGGCCAGCATACGCATACATTTTTCCCGATTCTGCTGTTGGCTTCGCTCCTCCTGGCAGGCAACCACGATTCCCGTGGGCTTGTGAATCAGCCGCACAGCGGAGGAGGTCTTGTTCACGTGCTGACCGCCGGCGCCGGAGGCCCGATACACCTGCATTTCCACATCTGCGGGGTTAATCTGCACGTCTACCTCTTCCATTTCCGGCAAAACCGCCACGGTGGCGGTGGAGGTATGCACCCGGCCGCCGGACTCGGTTTCCGGTACACGCTGTACCCGATGCACGCCGGACTCATACTTCATACGGGAGTAAGCCCCCCGGCCGTTGATGATAAAATCTGCTTCTTTTACGCCCCCCAGCTCGGTTTCGTTGTAATTCATCAGCTCAATGCGCCAGCCCCGCTGGGCGGCGTACATGGAGTACATACGAAACAGGCTGTGGGCAAACAGGGCGCTTTCCTCGCCGCCTACGCCGCCGCGGATTTCCACGATGACGCTTTTTTCGTCGTTGGGATCTTTGGGAAGCAGCAGAATTTGCAGCTGCCGGTACAGGTCTTCGCTGCGGGCCTTGGCGGATTGGTAGGTTTCCTGGCAAAATTCCTTCATATCCGGCTCGCTCATCAAAGCCAGGGCGTCGTCCATCTCCGTCAGGGCTTCGTTGTAGCGGTGATAGGCCTCCACAATGGGCTCCAAATCGTTTTTCTCCCGCAGCATTGCGGCGGCTTTTTTTGTGTCGCTGTAAAAATCCGGCTGCTCCGATTTGAAGCACAGCTCTTCATATCGGTTGGCCACGGCGCGCAGTTTGTCCAGCATAGCAATTCTCCAAAGTTTTCCGATTTGTTTCTTGCATTATACCAATGTTTTCGGGAAAAGTAAAGACGGTGCAAAACCGGTTTTGATAGGATGTGGTGAAATTGCGGCGAATATGTGCGGTTATTTTGTGTTTGAGCCTGCTGGTGTTTCCTGCAAGGGGGCAGGAGGTAAAATATGTGGCGCTAACCTTTGACGACGGGCCGTCGGGAAGGTTTACCCGGCGGCTTTTGGAAGGGCTGGAGGAGCGGCAGGTGAAGGCTACCTTTTTGCTCTGCGGCTATCGCATGGAGCAGGACAGAAAAACCGCCGAAAAAATTTTGCAGGCGGGGCATGAAATCGGTCTCCACGGGTTCAGTCATGAAAACATGGGGAAAATGACCAAGGCCGCCGCCGCGAAGGAGATTTCCGATACTTGGGCGCTGCTGCCCAAGGGGTGCAATCCGGTGTTTCTGCGGCCGCCGGGAGGCGCCATGGGCGAGGGTGTTGCCCAGGCAGCCGCAGAGGCAGGGCTTGCCCTGCTGGGCTGGTCGGTAGACCCCCGGGACTGGGCGGTCAAGGACGCCCAGGCGGTGCAGACGGCAGTGGTGGAGAGCATTTGCGACGGAGATGTGGTGCTGCTCCACGACATGTCCCACAGCTCGGTGGATGCGGCGCTGGGGATTGTGGATTCTCTGCAAAAGCAGGGCTTTCAGTTTGTAACGGTTTCGGAATTGGTGGAAATTCGGGGTGTTTCTCTGATTCCCGGAAAAAGCTACCGGTGCTTCCCCGGATAGGAAGAAAAAAGCGCCCCCTCATCAGAGGGGGCGCTGTACTTAACCCACGGTGTTTTCTCCGGGAACGGCATTGCCGTTGATGATTTCGTGGAAATAGGTGTCGGTAATGGCCTTGGCGATGCGGCCCATGGTAGAGCCTCTGCCGGCCTTTTCGCCGTAAACCACAATGGCGATTTCCGGGTCCTCCAGGGGGGCGTAGCATACAAACGCGCCGTTGTCAGACCCGCCGGAATCTGTCTGGGCTGTGCCGGTCTTGGCGGCGATGGTTACGGGATATTTGCCGAAGGTGCGGTAGGTAGAGCCGGAGGTGGCCACCAGGCGCATGCCCTCGGTGTAGGCGTAATAGGCTTCATCGGAAATCTTCAGGGTGCTGAGGACCTCCGGCTGATTTTCCATCTCTACCTGGCTGTAATCCGAGGTCAGCACCCGGTTCAGGAAGGTGGCCCGGTAGCGCACGCCCCGGTTGGCCAGGGTTGCGGTGTAGGAGCACAGCTGAATGGGGGTGAAGCGGTTTTCCGACTGACCGATGGCGGTCATAATCTCGTCGGCGGGGGTCCAGTAGCTTCTGTCCGGATCTTTGGCAAACAGAAGGGATTTGGTTTGGGGATTGGAGCGGTAGCCGGCGTACTCAAACAGCTCAACGCCGGTTTTTTCTCCCAGGCCCAGTCCCTTGGAAATGGTGTCGATTTGGGAGATGCTCAAATCATAATTTTTATCATCGGCCAGAACATAGAAGAAGTAGTTACAGGAATCCCGCAGAGCCTCCATGGCGTTGATGCTGCCGTGGGTGGAGTGGTCGGTGTTCCATACCATACAGGCGGGAGTAAAGTTGGAGGAGGCGTATTTTTTGTATTCGCCCCAGTCCCGGATATAGGTATTGCGGTCGATTTTTCCGTAGTCGATGCCGGCAATGACCATAACCATTTTGAAGGTAGAGCCTGGGGGATAGATGGCCTGCAGCGCCCGGTTAAACAGGGGGTCGTGCTCCGTTTCCAGAAGCAGGTCATAGTCCTCGTGATAGGTGGCAAGCTTGTAGGTGGGGTAGCTGGCGCAGGCAAGAATCTGTCCGGTTTTTACATCCATTACCACCACGGCGCCGCCGGCGGCGTCAGACCCGTCGGGGCCTTTTTGCCCCTCCTCCAGACCTTCTCCTGTGGCACGCAGCTCGGCGAACAGGGTTTCCATGGCGGTTTCCGCGGTGGACTGCAGGTTCAAATCAATGGAAAGCTCCACATTTTTACCGGCAATGGGTTTCAGCTCCACCCCGTTTTTCGTTTTGTAGTAGCTGTCAATGACTGTGCCGTCCACGGTAACCACGTCCACGCGGACGCCGTCTGTGCCGTGGAGGTATTCTTCAAACACCATTTCCAGACCGCTTTGGCCCACCAGGGCGTCCATGGAATAGCCCTTCTTGTCCCGGTAGGTCTCCTCCCACTGGGTTTTGGTAATCGGGCCAACGTAGCCCAGAATGTGGGCGGCGTAGTCGGTATTATAGGCCCGGACGGTGGTGGCCTCGGCCTTCAGCCCGGGAACATTCAGCTCCAGCAGGGCGGCCAGGGTTTCGGCGTCGGCGTCCTCCAGGAAAATATAGTTGGGAAGATTGGTGATATCGCTGCGCAAAGCCAGCTCATACCGCAGACCAATGACTGCCCGGGCGTCCTCGTAGGACCAATCCTCGGGGATTTTGTAGCGGGCGCGGAGGTTTTCAATCAACAGCGGCGCGGTAATATCGGAGTCCAGGCCGCCCACCTTGGGCAGATACGCCTGAAAATAGCCCTGCCAGGTGGAGTTGTAATCTCCAAGGGTGTAGGTAAAGGGCAGATTCTGGGTTACGGGGAAATGGTCCACATAGGTAACCCCCAGCTCCCGGCACAGCTTTACCAGCCGCAGCAGCTGGCCGTTGGTGTCCTCGGCGCTGAGAATTACATAGTGGTTGAACATCAAATCATAGCTGGCCCGGTTGGTAACCAGCACGTTGCCCTTGCAGTCCAGAATATCCCCCCGGGCGGCCTTGACGGTGGTTTCGATTGTAAAGGTTTTCACGTTGTCGTGCTTGCCGCCGGTTTCGGTAATCTGCAGAGAGTACAGCCGCAGCGCAAACAGCAGCAGCACAGTCAGCAGGGCCCCCAGCACGATGGCGCTGCGGGTACGGGTTACTCTTTCCATGATTCTCCTCCAATTTTGCCGATTGAACGGAAGACGGGGTACAGCGCCGGCAGCAGCGCTAGGGTATATACGCCGGTGAGCAGAAAACGGGGCAGCCGGGACAGGGTGGTGTGCCCGAACAAAATGCCGATGCACCCCACAGCCAGTTCATAGACCATCACCGCCACCAATGTGCAGATCATGGTGGTGGCGAAATTCCGGTGAAGATACCCCTGCCGGAAAATACTGATCACCAGGCCGATTACCGTAATTAAGGCGATGACATACGCCCCGGGAGCGCTTCCGGAGAAGCAGTACATACCCGAGCCGGCCAAAATGAAGATACACCCCTGCTCCGGGTCCAGCAGGATACACAGAAGCAGCAATGCCCCGGGAACCAGATCGGTGGTTGCACCCAAAAGGTGCAGCCGGGACAGCAGCACATCCTGCAGCACAGACAGCGCCACCAGCACCGCCGCCGTCAGCAGCCACCGCAGCAGGGAAAGCCGCTGGGTTTTGGTGATATACAGCTTGCTGATGGCGCCGGAATGAGGCTTGTCCGGGCGAAATTCGTTTTTCTTCGGAAACAGCATATTTTTACCCCACAGAATACTCGGTTACCACGAACACCTGCTCCAGGCTGGAAATATCCGCCGCAGGCTTCAGCAGGGCGTATTTTTCCACCCCGGTGTCGCTGTAGCCCACAGTGGAAACATAGCCCAAAATCAGGTTTTTGGGATACACGGTAGAGCCGGCGGTAACCACCTGGTCGTTGGTCAGGGGGTTGACGGAGCTGGGAAGATATTTCATTTCCAGCAGTGTTTCGTGGCCGGAGATATAGCCGCCCTGCACCACGCCGCTGTTGCCGGTGGAGGAAAGGGTGGCGCTGATGCGCAGCGCCGAGTCCAAAACCGTGCGAATGACGGCGTAATTGCTGCCCACTTCGGTAATCAGACCCACCACGGCGCCGTCCTCGTTGATGGCGCACATATCCACTGCCAGACCGGAGGAAGCGCCCCGGTTGATGGTAACGGTGTTGGTCCAGTCGTTGGAGCTGCGGGAAATCACATAGGCGTCCACCAGATGAAAGTCCTCATGGGCCTCCTGGAGCTCCAGGAGCTTGCGCAGCCGCTCGTTCTCCCGGGAGACGGACTCTGCCTGCCGGGCGGCGTCCTCCATTTGGGACACCTGCTCCTTCAGCTGTTCGTTCTCCGCCTCCAGAGCTTCGTAGCGGTAGATATAGTCATACAGTCGCTCTGCCTGCATTGTCAGGGAGCTCAGACCGCTGCGCAAGGGGGTGAGCACGTCCTGTACCAGCATATCGGGAATGGATTTGCCCAAAAGGTTGCTGGAAACAGCCAGCGCCGCCGACAGCAGCACCGCAATAATCAGCACGGCCTTGACCTTGGTGGTAAAAAAGTGTTTCATAGTGTTCTCCTTGTGAGGTAAATGCTATTTCAGTAATTGGGGCGCCACGGACCGGAGCATCTGCCACAGCCGGCATACCGGCAGACCCACCACATTGTAGTAATCGCCCACCAGCTTTTCCGCAAACAGTGCGGCGCCGCCCTGAATACCGTAGGCGCCGGCTTTGTCCATAGGCTCCCCTGTGCGGACATAATCGGAGATTTCCTCCTCCGTCAGAGGACGAAAGTAGATATCCGTGATTTCCGTCCGGGTTTCCCGGGCGGTATCTGTCAGAACGGTGATACCGGTCATCACCTGATGGGCCCGTCCGGAAAGGAGCCGAAGCATGGCCTTGGCATCTTCCGGGGTGGCAGGCTTGCCCAGCACCTTGCCCTGGCAGACCACCACAGTGTCCGCTGCTACCACCACGTCCTGGGGTGCGCGGGCCACGGCCAGGGCCTTTTGAAGGCTGAGGCGGGCAACCTCCTGGCAGGGGGGCAGGGCTTCGTCCATGGTTTCGTCAATATCCGCAACCTTTACGGTGAAGGGGATATTGAAAAGGGACAGCAGCTGCCTGCGCCGCGGGGATTGGGATGCAAGAATTAAATTTGCCATTTATTCCAAACCTCTCAAATACAGTCCTCTGGTGCTGCTGCCGGGGTCGAAGGGAAGGGGGTTGGTGATGCCGGCAAGGACCTGGTCAACCTCCCGGGCATTTTCTGTGGTGAAGTACAGCCGCAGTCCCCACAGACCCAGGCGGTTTAAGTCCTCCTGCCGGTCCAGCCAGTTCAGCTTTTTGCCGTTGAGCACCACGCTGCGGCACTTTTCCCCGTCCTTAATGACCGGGAAGTCCGCGCCGGTCTTGTCCACCAGTTTAGAAGTGCCCAGATTGCAGGTGCAGCTTCCGGTCCTGCCGCGAATGATGCAGTTTTCCGTAACCATCAGCGGCAGTCTGCCGTAGGCAAAGATTTCACAGGGAACGGCCTTGCTGATGTCCCGAATCTGGGGCAGCGTCAGCTCGAAGCTCAATGTGGCGGAGAGCAGCTCCAGCTCCTTCATCAGCCCCACAGAGGCGGAATTGAACAGGTTCAGGCCGAAATCTCCCCGGATGCGCATACCGGCGTTTCTTGCCGGTAGCAGCAGGCCCACATTGCCCACCAGAACCTCCCGCACGCCCATCTGCCGCACCAAAAGCATATCCTCTTTCAGCCGGTCCAATTCCCCATCGTGAACAATCCGGGGCAAAACGGCGCAAAGATGCACCTTCCGGGACAGCTCGTGGCAGAACAGGGGGTTCAGCGCCAGGGCGTGAATGGGGACATACAGCACCTGGGGCTTCAGCTTCAGCAGTTTTTGGGTAATCTGCTCCATATTGGTAACCTGCACCGTCAGAGCCGGAGTTTCCCGGCGGTTGGGGATATGGACGGGGGTTGGCGCGCGGTGAAGCTGTGGGGGATTGCGCCGCGCCCGCAGAGCAGTCAGCTGATTGAGGGCATCCCGCCGCAAGGCGTTGACAGCGGCGGCAGACAGGGTTACGCCCTGCGCAATGTGGCACTGCACAGCGCCGCAGCGGTAGGGTGTGCCGCCGGTTTTGCCCAGCCGCTCCGTCAGTTCCTCCTCCGTAAGCGCCCGTGTCCGGGCAGGCTCTGCCCCGGGGGCGGTAACGGTGCAGCTTCTGCCCTGGGGGTCTGTTACCGTCAGGGAGCAGAGCTGGGGTGTGATTTTAACATCGAAATCCACGCTGACCAGGGGATTTTCCACAGTTTCGTAGCTTTGCCGCATGGTCTGCAGGAATTTGGGATTGTCGTATTTGTCCTCCCGAATGCCAAACATGGCCTGTCCGGGCTGTTCGTTGTAGTAACCGTCGGTGAAGCCCTGACGGTTAAAGGCGGCGGTGAGGGTGTCCACCATCTGCTGGGTAATCACCCCGGAATCCAGAGCCTGGCGGTAAACACCGGTAACGGCGGCCACATATTCCGGCCGCTTCATGCGTCCTTCCAGCTTCACGGAGGCAACGCCCATTTCCGCCAGCTCCTTCAGGTACAGAATCAGACAGTTGTCCTTCAGGCTCAGGGGGTGTTTGTTCTCCCATCGGCTGTAGCCGTAGCTTTGCCGGCAGGGCTGGGCGCAGCGTCCCCGGTTGCCCGAGCGGCCGCCGATGGCGGAAGACAGATAGCACTGACCGGAATAGCTCATACACAGCGCCCCGTGGGCGAAAACCTCAATTTCAATGGGAGAGTTGCTGCATATGTAGCGAATCTCCTCTTTTCCCAGCTCCCGGCTGAGTACCACCCGGCGCATGCCCATGGCGGCGCAAAACAGCACCCCGGGCAGAGAGCATACCGTCATCTGGGTGGAGCCGTGGATTGCCACCTCCGGCGCAATTTTCCGGCAAAGCTCCGCCACGCCCAAATCCTGGACGATGAAGGCGTCCACGCCGCTGGAGGCTGCATGGCGAATGAGCGCAGCAACTTCTCCGGTTTCCCGGTCGGAAACCAGAGTGTTCAAGGTCAGATGCACCGCAACGCCCCGGATATGGCAGTATTTCACTGCTTCCGTCAGCATTTGGGGTGTAAAATTTTTTGCACCCTGACGGGCGTTGAAGGTGCCGCAACCCAAATACACCGCATTGGCACCGTTTTGTACGGCGGCCCGCAAAGCGTCCATTGAGCCGGCAGGAGCCAAAAGTTCCAGCATAGTCTATCTCTCCGTATGGTATACTTATATGCATTATAACATATCTGCATGGGAACTTCCAGTAGCTATGATGAATTTTCTGAAAATTTCCCAGACAAAACCCGCCTCCCCTGTAAGGGGGAGGCGGGTTGCGTTCCGTATCAGTCTATCCGGTACAGGCGTTTGCCGTTTTCCATGGTGATTGCCCGGGCCTGCTCCTCGGTGATACCCCGCAATTCGGCCAGCCGCTGGGCCATGCGGTACAGCTTGGTGGGGTCGTTACGCTTGCCCCGGAAGGGCTCCGGGGACATGAAGGGGCAGTCCGTTTCCAGCACAATCCGCTCCAGAGGAATGGCCTGGGCGGTTTCCACCGCCTTTCGGGCGTTTTTGAAGGTCAAAACGCCGGTAAAGCCAATGTACCACCCCAGCTTTACCAGCTGCCGGGCCATTTCCGCCGAGCCGGAATAGCAGTGAAACACCCCGGTTACCGTGGGGAATTGCTTGATGATGGTCATGCCGTCGTCGTGGGCGTCCCGTTCGTGAACCACCACCGGCAAATCCAGCTCCCGAGCCAGCTCCAGCTGGGCGATGAACGCCTGCTTCTGCACCTGGCGGGGAATGTCCTCGTAATAGTAGTCCAGGCCGATTTCTCCAATGGCCTTCACCTTGGGGTGGAGTTTACATAACTTTCTGTATTCCTCCAGAACCTGGTCATTTACCTCGTCGGCGGCGTCGGGATGGGTGCCCACAGCGGCATAGATATGGGGATATTTCTCGGCAAGGGCGATGGCGTCCCGGGAGGAGGCCAAACTGCACCCGACATTCATGGCAAGCCCCACGCCCTGCTGGGGAAAAGAGGAAATCAGGGCATCGCGGTCAGCGTCAAAGGCCGGGTCATTCATGTGGACATGGGTATCAAACAGCATAGTTATTCTCCTTCAAAACGGCAACAAAGCAGCCGTCAATTACTTGGATTCTTTCGTCATCGGGGGAAAAGTCTGTGTGCTTCAGCCAGCTTCCCCAGCCCCGTCCCGACAGCTTGGCAAGGGCCTCCTTCAGCACCCACAGCCGCAAAAGCGCCAGCCGGGGCTCCTCTGCGGCAGAAAACCGGGCATATTCCGTGGGGGAGAGAATTTTCTCGCCCAAGGACAGGGGAATTTGCCGGTGGATTTCCTCGCAGTCCATGCCCACATTTTCCTGGCAGACACAGCAAAAGGCGTGGCCGGAGGTGTGGGAAATGGAGAAATGCCAGGGACTGTTGGGGAAATAGGGCTTTCCCCGGTCTGTGCGGCAGATAGGGGGCAGAGCCCCGCCAAAATGGTCTGAAAGCAGGCTGTAGGCGGCATCGTGGCCGCTTTGGCCGGACAGTCTGGTCCAAAGAACCACGAAAATCCCTCCTTTTCAAAATCCGCCGGCCTTTCAGCCGGCGGTTTGGTATCAGTTTCTTCCCAGCAGCATATCCAGAGGCAGCCGCTTGCGCAAGGCGTCCATGGTTTCCACCGTGTCCCGCAGCAGCTGATTCCACTCTTTTGCGGTCATGTGTCCGTCCATGCCGGTGGTGAGATAGGTGCATTGGGGAAGCTTGGTGTTCCCCAGCTGACGGGCGAAGGCCCGGTCTGCTCCCAGAGCCAGGGCGTAGGGTGCCATGGTGTGGTAGTAGTCGGGGTTCATTTCCAGAATGGTGTGGAGCTGTTGGGGGTTCATGTGGGTCAAATACCGACGTAGCCCCAGAATTTCAGCCATATCCTGCTGCCCCTCCGGCGTTCTGCGGCCACCGTAGGCCGCTGCCAGTCCGGCAAGGAGCTGGGCAGGAATCACGAACAGCGCTACATTCCATTCCCCGGCCCAAAGGCTTAACAGGAAAAACACAATGCCGCCGCCCAGGGCAGGGAAGCGCATGAATTTATCCCGCCGGTGCAAGGTTTGAGCGCCGGACTGGAGCAGCCAGGAAATCGCCCCAATCAAAATGCCCAGCACAATCCCCAGCACGATGCGCCAGCCAGTGTCCTCCACAAAGGCGTTGCCCAGAGAAACCCCGGCAAACACCCCGATGGCGGCGCACAAAATCCGAAAAATCCGGGGATTTCCCGTGTGTTTGCGGAAGGTGGCTTTCGCCCCCGGTACGCTGCGGGAGGCTTTGATAGCCAGATGGGCGTAGTGGTAGCCGGTGGCATCTACGGTTTTGCGTCTGCCGAACAGGTTTCGGAAGTAGCGGTTTTCAAAATCACTGCGCTCGTTGCCCATGTCCATGCGCTTGTGCAGCAATACTCTGCCGTTGTCGTCCGGGTGAATCAGCAAATAGCCCATTTCTGCCCAGGAGACCACCATCATGGTCAAATCCGCGCCGCTTCCGGTGAGGCGGCAGCCCAATTCTCCCGCGGTGATGCCTCCGGGGGGCTGGGCGCAGCGGATTTTACCGGGCTTTTTCCAGCCCATGGTCAGCGCCCAGTAGGCAATGGCCAGGGCGGCGATGCCCAGCATAATCAAATCAATGGTGTCCAAAGACCAGCGCTTTGCCACAGACTGGGGAAATTCCGCCGCCGTAACCGGCAAAAGCATGGTAAGACTCTCGTGGTCCTGCAGTCGCTGGTTCACAGTGCCGGAAATCACGCTGCCCTGCCGCTGTACGGTCATCACGCTTTCCGCCGCTTCCTGATAGTAGGTGCTGGTAAAGGAGGGACGGGCGGAAACCTCTGTGGGCAGGGTAACGGTAAAGGACAGCGCCTCCACCGGATAGGCAAAGCCGCACAGCAGGGGCAGAGTCAGTGTTAGATTGTCCTTTTCGTCCTGGGTAATGATGTCGTTTATGGAATAGCGCAGCACCAGAGAATAGGTACCCGCCCCAGCTACATGGGAGGCCAGGTCCACATTCCGAACCGTACCGGTGTGGGAGGAGCGTACGGAAGAACCGTTTACGGTGATGCTTCTGGCCTGGGCAGGCAGGGGAAACACCAGTGCAGACACAGGGCTTTCCACCTGCAAGGTCATGGTAACGGTTACCTGACAGCTTCCCTTGGAGGTTACAACGGTTTCGCTGGTGCAAGAGGAAATGCCAACGCCCTGCGCAGCCGTTACCAGCAGCATACAGCACACGATGGCGATAAGAAAACGGCGCATGGGTGGCACCTCCTTTCAAAACTACGTGTTATTTTATCATTTTGCCGGAGAAAAAGCAAGAGGCACAACCGCTGCGTTACGGCCCTCCGGGACAAAAAACCGCCCCGGGTGCTCCCGGGACGGTGAAGAAGCGTTATTCTGCTGCAAATCGGGTAGCCTGCTGACGGAACAGGGCAAATTCCTCCTCGCCGCAGTCGGCGCTGACCAGCAGCGGCCGGCGGTGGTCCAGACTGACAACCCCCATAAAGCTGGTGGCGTTTGCCCACTGAAACTCGTTGCCCAGGCGGATACGGAAGGGTTGGGCCGTTGCCAGGGCGATAAATTCCCGAAGCTCCTGGAAGGAGCGAATGCGAATATGAAATTCCATGGCAAATCCTCCTTTGGCTTCTGTACAAACGGCGCGTTTTCGTGTATAATTGGGAAAAGACCCTGTGTCCGTCCCCTGAAAGTTATTTTTATTATACGCCGTTTATCTCCTTTTTTCAATTGACGATATGGACGATTAACACAAAACTGGGGTCTTGATTTTGGTGGAATTGACATGAAATTTGGCTTTTATACCCTTGGCTGCAAGACAAATCAATACGAAACCCAGGCCATGGAGCAGCTTTTGGCAGCCCAGGGCCATGAGATAGGAAGCTTTCAGCAGCCCTGCGACGGGTATATCATCAACACCTGCTCCGTTACCGCGGTGGCGGACAAGAAAAACCGCGCCGTGATTCGCCGCTGCCGCCGGGAGAACCCCAATGCGGTCATCGGTGTATGCGGCTGCTATACCCAGCATGCCCCGGAGGAAGTGGAGAAACTGGGGGTAGATGTGCTGGGGGGGAGCGGCGGCAGACAGGCGTTTTTGCAGGCCATGCTCTCCGCCATGGAAACCAAGCAGCACGCACAGGTGCTGGACGACGCTTTGCGCCGCAGGAGCTTTGAGGTTCTGCCTGCCGGCGGTCTTGCGGAGCGGACCCGGGCTATGCTCAAGGTACAGGACGGCTGCGTGAATTTCTGCAGCTACTGCATTATCCCCTATACCCGGGGGCCCGTGCGGTCTGCCCCTCTTGCTTTGGTGGTGGAGCAGGCAAGGGAGCTTGCCCAAAGAGGGTATCGGGAAATTGTGCTCACCGGCATCGAAATTGCCTCCTGGGGTGTGGATTTGCCGGGCAAACCGCCTCTGATGGAGTTGATTGCGGCAGTTTGCGCAGCTGTGCCGGAGATGCGGGTGCGGCTGGGAAGCCTGGAGCCCCGTATTGTAACGCCGGAGTTTTGCCGGGAAATGAAAAAGCTTGCCAATCTGTGTCCGCAGTTTCATCTTTCCATGCAGTCCGGCTGCGACAGTGTGCTTTCCCGCATGAAGCGCAAATATGATACCGCAAGGTATCTGGAAAGCGTCCTGCTTTTGAAGGAAGCCTTCCCCGATTGCTGTATCACCACGGATATGATTGTGGCCTTCCCCGGAGAAACGGAGGAGGAATTTCAGCAAAGTCTGGACTTTATCCGCCGTTGCGGCTTTGGGGATATGCATATTTTTCCCTATTCCCGCAGGCCGGGAACACCGGCGGACAAAATGCCGGGCCAGCACCCCACGGCGGTGAAGGAGGAGCGAAGCCGCGCCGCCATTGCCGTGGCCCGGGAGATGAACGAGGCCTACCGCCGAGAGCTGGTGGGCTCGGTGCAGCAGGTGTTGTTCGAGGAAGAAAGCGGCGGCTTTTACACCGGCCATGCCCCCAATTATGTGAAGGTCTATGCCCGGGGCAGGGATTTGCACAACAGGATTGTCAGCGTGAAAATCACGGGACTGTACCGCGACGGCGTTACGGGAGAATGCGTGTAATCGAAAAAGGAAGCAGCCATCGGCATCGCCGATGGCTGCTTTTTCAGTTCTTTTCCAGGTGCCGCTGGATACGCCCCACAATCATGTCCAGAGCCACCTGGTTTTTGCCGCCCTCCGGCACCACCAGGTTTGCCAGCTTTTTGCTGGGCTCGACATACATTTCGTGCATAGGCTTGACGGTGGTCTGATACTGCGTCAGCACCGATTCCAGGGTTCTGCCCCGCTTGTTTACGTCCCGCTTGATGCGGCGGCACAGGCGAACATCGGCGTCGGTGTCCACGAAAATCCGAATATCCATCAACTCCCGCAGCTCCTTGCAGGCGAAAATCAGGATACCCTCCACCAGGATTACCCGGCTGGGAACAATGCGGACGAAGGCGTCGCTTCGGTTATGTACCGTAAAGTCGTACACAGGACAGTCAATGGGCTGCCCTTGCCGGAGGCGGCGCAGATGCTCCACCATCAAATCGTTTTCAAAGGCGTCGGGCTCGTCGTAATTGACCCTGCACCGCTCCTCGTAGGAAAGGTGATCAAGGCGTTTATAGTAATTGTCATGGCTGATGACGGTGATGTCCTTGCCGAACCGCTCCGTCAGATTCTTCACCAGAGTGGTTTTGCCGCTGCCGGTACCGCCGGCGATGCCGATAACCAGAATGTTCTCCATGCAATCTACTCCTTTTCCAGCAGCTGGGCGCACAGAATGTGAATTTCCGGGGAATTTAAGCTGTTTTCCCAGGTCAGGGAGCCGTTTCCCTGAAGCAGCAGGTCTGCTTCCTCCAAGCGCCGCCGGGTTTCCCGGGCAGTGCCGGCGCCGCCGTCCAGCAAGGGGGTTTCTTCTCCCAGGATTCGGCGGATCGGCCCACAGGCGAAGGGGTAGTGGGTACAGCCCAGCACCAGGGCGTCCAGCTTGCCCTGCCAGGGGAGCAAAATGGGGCGCAGCAGGGCCTCGGCCTCCGGACTGTCGGCCATTCCCCGTTCAATTAGCTCCACCAGGCCCGGGGCGGGCAGGCGCACCACCTGGCAGCTTGCTTCATATTGCGCCAAAAGGCGGCGGAATTTTTCCTCACGCAGAGTAGCCTCCGTAGCCAAAACGCCGATACGCCCGCCGGGGAAACGGTCGGCGGCGGATTTCAGCGCCGGCTCAATCCCTACCACAATCAAGTGGGGATAGGTTTCCCGCAGGACGGTGATGGCGGCGGCGGTGGCGGTGTTGCAGGCAACCACCAGCGCCTTAATCCCCCGGCTGACAAGCATGCTTGCCGCGTCCAGGGTAAGCTGGCGGATTGCTTCGGTGGAACGGGAGCCGTAGGGGGCATTGGCAGAATCCCCGAAATAGAGGTAGTTTTCCCCGGGCATCTGCTGAAGCAGGTGGCGCAGAACGCTGATTCCCCCCACGCCGGAGTCCAAAACCGCGATATAATCTTGTTTTTTGCTCATAGACACCACCGATTCTTCTGTGTTTTTTCTATTTTAACAAATCCCGCCGCCGGTTGCAATGGGAAAAGCAAAATTTCCCCACGGGCAGGAAAAAGGGGCTGTTGCGGTTTTTTGCAACAGCCCGTTGGTTAACATAATGTTTTCAAAAAGGCTTCTAGGCGGTCCATGCCGGTTTCCAGAGCGCTGTCGCCGCAGCAGTAGGAGATGCGGATATGCCCCTGGCAGCCGAAGCAGCTTCCGGGCACAGTGGCAACGCCCCCCTGCTGAATCAGCCGGGTGGCAAATTCCTCGTCGGAAAGGCCGAACCGGGAAATCTCCGGGAACACATAGAACGCGCCCTTGGGCTGGGGGAAGGAAAGGCCCATTTCCCGCAAGCGGCGGCAGACAAAGTCCCGGCGTTTTTGGTAGATTTCCTGCATTTGGCTAATGTCCACTCCCAGTGCGGTGATACAGGCAATCTGCAGGAAGGTGGGCACAGAGGCGATCTGCGCTGCCTGAAGCAGAAGCAGGCGGGACAGAATTTCCTCCGGGGCAATGAGATACCCCACCCGCCAGCCGGTCATGGCATAGGGCTTGCTGAAGCTCTGGCACAGGAAAAGCTGGGGACGCAGGTCGCTGTCCAGGGTCAAATCCGGGCATTTTTCCCGGGAAAGACCGGCGTAGACATTGTCGCACACCACAAAAATAGGCTTGCCCAGCACCGCCTGCTTGACGTTGGCAAGGGACTGCTCCGTCAGCACACAGCCGGTGGGGTTGTTGGGAGAATTTAGGATAATGGCCTTGGTTTTGGGGGAAATTGCCCCCTCCAGGGCGGCCTGCGTCAGCTGAAAGCCGTCCTTTTTGGTGTCCAAAAACACAGGGGTGGCCCCGGCGGCAACCACGATGGATTCGTACAGGGGAAATGCCGGGGTGGGGATAATGACCTCGTCCCCAGGGTTCAAAATTCCCGTTAGAGCGGTGTATAACGCCCCGGAAGCGCCCACGGTAACCAGCACCTGCTCCGGCTGGCAGTCCATGCCCCGCAGGGTTTCAAAGGCGGCAATTTCCCTGCGCAGAGATTCGATTCCCTGGTTGGGGGCGTAGTGGGTCTGATTCTGGAAAAGACCGGTGATGGCGGCGGCCTTGATGGCTTCGGGGGTATCAAAATCCGGCTCCCCAATGGTTAACATAACACAATCGGGAACGGTTTTCGCCAGATTGGTATACCGGCGAATGCCGCTGCGCTGCAGCTGCAGCAAATGTTCGTTCAAAGAAATCATAAGAAGCGTTCTGCCAGAACCTCAAAGAAGTCGGCGCCTTTCTGTAGAATTTCCTCGTCAAAGGCAAAGGTATCGCTGTGGAGGGCGGGAACATCTCCCAGCCCCAGGAAGCAAAACAGTCCCGGCAGCTTTTTCTGGTAGTGGGAGAAGTCCTCTGCCGGGGTCATGGGAGCCTCCAGCAGGGAAAGGGGGGCGATGCCGGCCACCTGCTCCACCAGCTCCGGGGGATTGACCACCGCAGGGTAGCCGTCGTGATAAGTAACGGTAACGGCAGTGCCGGTTTCCTTCTGCACCTGGGCGGCAATGCTGTCCAGCCCCTGGCGCAGATACCGGAAGGTTTCCTCGTCGTAGGCCCGCAAAGACCCCTCCATGCGGGTGTGTTCAGAAATGGCGTTGCGTACCTGACCGCTTTCCATGCGGCCGAAATTCAGCACACGGAACACGTCTTCCGGCAGACTGTGATACAGCGCACGGGCTTTTTGATAGAAGGCAAAGCCTCCGGCCAGTGCGTCGATGCCCAAATGCTCCTTGGCGATGTGGGCGGATTTACCCTGAATGTCCACATTCACCTCACAGGCGTGGCTCATCACCGGTCCGCTTCGGGTAAACACCTTGCCTGCTTCCAGCTCCGGCCACAGGTGCAGGGCGAAAATTGCCTTGACCCGGTAGGTTTCAAAAATGTCTGTGGCGCAAAGGGGGGCCGCTCCGCCGGGAGATTCCTCCCCGGGCTGGAATACCAGCAGGACATTGTGGGGCAGGTCGGCTTTTTCGTTGAGTCGCCGGGCCAGCTCCAGCAGGATTGCCATGTGCCCGTCGTGGCCGCAAGCATGCATGCAGCCGGCCTTTTGGGAAGCAAAGGGCAAGCCGGTCTTTTCCGCAATGGGCAGACCGTCGCAATCTGCCCGGAAGGCCAGAGTCTGGGGCTTTCCGAAGTCGAAATAGGCGCACAGGGCGCTGTCCATAGGGGAAAACACCCGGCAGGAAAATGCCGACAGGGCCTTTGCAAGATATGCCATTGTTTCCGGCAGGTGCATTTCCAGCTCCGGAATTTGGTGCAAATTGCGGCGATGGGTAATAATATCCACGGCAAAATCCCCCAGGTTTCATTAGAATAGCCCTATTATATTGCATTTTTCTCCGGGTGTCAATTTCTGCACTTGTGTTTTGGGGAAAAAGGTGGTAACATAGCCCTATCAAAAGAAGGAGTGAAGGACATGAACGCACAGGAAATTATCGAATATATCCGCACCTCGGAGAAAAAAACCCCGGTGAAGGTGTACGTATGGGAAAAATATCCGGTGGATTTTCCCAACTGTCAGGTATTTCAGGCCACCCAGGGGCAAAAAATTGTGTTTGGCGACTGGAAGGACATTGCCCCGGTGCTGGAAAACAATGAATTTTCCCATATTGAAGTGGAAAACAACTGCCGCAACTCCGCCATTCCCATGTTGGATATGAAGGACATTCCCGCCCGCATTGAGCCCGGCGCAATCATTCGCGAGCAGGTGGAAATCGGTAAAAATGCCGTGATTATGATGGGCGCGGTGATTAACATCGGCGCAGTCATCGGCGAGGGCACCATGATTGACATGGGAGCCATTTTGGGCGGCCGTGCCACGGTGGGCAAAAACTGCCACGTAGGCGCCGGCGCGGTACTGGCCGGGGTGATTGAGCCTGCCTCCGCAACCCCGGTGGTGGTGGAGGACAATGTGCTTATCGGCGCCAACGCCGTGGTGATTGAGGGCTGTCGCATTGGCGAAAATGCCGTGGTAGCTGCCGGCGCGGTGGTGGTTTCCGATGTTGCCCCCAATACGGTGGTGGCCGGCTGTCCTGCCAAAGTGATTAAGGTCAAGGACGAGAAATCCGCCTCCAAGCCTGCGCTGGTGGACGCGCTGCGCCAGCTGTAAGAAAAAAGATGAAAAACACGCTCTGTGGGAATTCCCACAGTGCGTTTGGTTTTTTGCTTAGTTCAGGGCAGCCTTGGCCTGCTCAACCAGAGCGGCGAAAGCGGCGCTGTCCTGGA